>NZ_JBAUSA010001370.1:0-21667 GCF_049581465.1 Caballeronia sp.
CTTAAGCGAAGGCGCCCGGATCGTGCTCGAAAAGCCGCTTGGCTATGACCTGAAGTCATCGCAAGCGATCAACGACGCTGTCGGCGAGATTTTTAGCGAAGAGCAGATTTACCGCATCGACCACTACCTCGGTAAGGAACCGGTGCAGAACCTGCTGGCGCTGCGTTTCGGCAATGCGCTATTCGAACCGCTGTGGCGCCGTGAATGGGTGGAGAGCATCCAGATCACGATCGCCGAAGAGCTCGGCGTGGAAGCGCGCGGTGATTTCTACGACAACACCGGCGCGTTGCGCGACATGGTGCAGAACCACTTGTTGCAGCTGCTTTCGATCGTGACAATGGAACCGCCGCATTCCATGGATGCCGACGCCGTCCGCGACGAAAAGCTGCGCGTGCTGCGAGCGCTCAAGCCCGTCGATCCGCGCGACATCAGCAAGATGGCTGTGCGCGGCCAGTACCACGCAGGCGTGATCAAGGGCACCCAGGTGCCGGGGTACGCAACGGAAAAGGGCGTTCGCGCGGAGAGCAACACAGAGACTTTCGTCGCGCTGAAGGTGGAAATCGAGAACTGGCGCTGGGCCGGCGTGCCGTTCTTCCTGCGTACGGGCAAGCGATTGGCGGACCGCACGGCTGAGATCGTCGTCAATTTCCGGCCGGTGCCGCATTCGGCGCTGGGCGCAAACGCGTTGCGTGGCGGCTCGAATCGCCTGGTGATCCGCTTGCAGCCCAACGAGACGATTCGCCTGTATTGCCTTGCCAAACAACCTGGTGAAGGCATGAATCTCGCGAGCGTCCACCTCGATCTGGCCTTCGATAAATTCTTCAAGGAAGGGCGCATGGAAGGGTATCAGCGCCTGTTGCTCGACGTGATCAACAAGCGGCTCGCGCTGTTCGTCCGGCGCGACGAGCAGGAAGCCGCGTGGCGCTATGTGGAACCGATCCTTGACGAATGGGCAGCCTCAGGCAAGCCGCCGAAGCCGTATGCATCGGGAACCTGGGGCCCGGCCGCCGCGAGCGCGATGCTTGCGCAACACGGCACGTGCTGGCTCGAAGAGGAAAACTGAACGTGGTGTGAAGACGCGTTAGACGAAGTTGAAGTGCCAAGCGGAAACTAACGCGGAAGTTGGCGGAGAAGGTAGCACCGAAGTTAGCACCTATTGCCGAGACAAATCCCGTCGCTGCCCGCGCGAAGTAACGCGGGCGTCGCGACGGGCTGAACGACATAAAAACCAGACAGGATGGAGGAGAGAAGTGATCCAGCTTCATACTTTCGATGAACCGGGCGAGCAGTCAGACGCGCTCGCTCAAGCAGTGGGCGACGCGTTGACAGCGGCGCTGGCTGCCCGCGCGGGCGAAGCAAGTGCGGCTCGCGCGACGCTGGCTGTGTCGGGCGGCACAAGCCCCAAGCCTTTCCTGCAAACGCTTTCCACGAGTGCGCTTGACTGGGCGCACATCGACGTCACGTTGGTCGACGATCGCTGGGTGCCGGAAACCGATAGCGCGAGCAACGCGCAACTCGCACGTCAGACGCTGCTGCAAAACGCTGCGGCGGGCGCCTATTTTCTGCCGCTCGTCGACACCACACGGCCAATCGACGGGCAGATTGCCGACCTGAACGCGGATCCGCGGCGTCGCGTACCCGACGTGGCTGTTCTCGGCATGGGTGAGGACGGCCATACGGCTTCCATTTTCGCCGATGCCCCCGAATGGGATTTCGCCATTTCCACGCCGGACCGGTTCGTGTCAGTGCATCCGGGCAGCGCGCCGCACGCGCGCGTTTCCCTGTCCATGTCTGCTCTGAAGAACGTCAAGCAACTGTACTTGTTCATTGGCGGCCAAAAGAAACTCGACGTGCTGACCGCCGCACTCGCCGCACCGCAAAAAAACGCCATCTCGACGTTGGCAAATGCTCAGGGAGTCAGGCTCGATGTCTACTGGTGTGCAAAATAAGGCCGCAACGGTACCGGCCGGAATCCAGCACGCCGATGGGCCCAGGCTTCTAGCCGACATTGGCGGCACGAACGCGCGTTTTGCGCTGGAGACTGCGCCGGGCGTGATCGGTGAGATTCGTGTGTATCCCGGAAACGACTATCCGGGTATCGCGGAAGCGATGCAGCAGTATCTGAAGGACACCAAAGTAGGCCGCGTCAATCACGCGGCTGTCGCGATCGCCAACCCCGTGGATGGCGATCACGTTTCCATGACGAATCACGACTGGAGCTTTTCGATCGAAGCGACGCGACGCGCCCTCGGTTTCGATACGCTGTTGGTCGTGAACGATTTCACCGCGCTGGCCATGGCGCTCCCGGGTCTCACCGATTCCCAGCGCGTGCAGATCGGTGGAGGTTCACGTCGGCAGAACAGCGTGATCGGCTTGCTTGGGCCGGGTACGGGTCTGGGCGTGTCAGGCCTGATTCCCGCCGACGACCGCTGGATCGCGCTGGGCAGCGAGGGCGGCCACGCGAGTTTTGCGCCGTCCAATGAGCGTGAGGACATTGTCCTGCGCTATGCGCGCACCAAGTGGCCGCATGTCTCGTTCGAGCGCGTAGCGGCTGGTCCAGGACTCGCGCTGATCTATTACGCGCTGGCTGAACGCGACGGTTTGAGCTTGCCCGACGGTCTCGAATCCGCCGACGTCACGCAACGCGCGCACGATGGCGAAGCGCTGGCGCTTGAAACGGTCGATTGTTTCTGCGGCATTCTCGGCACGTTCTCGGGGAATATCGCGGTCACGCTGGGTGCGCTGGGCGGAATTTTCATCGGCGGCGGGGTGGTGCTCAAGTTGGGCGAACTCTTCACCAAATCGTCGTTTCGCGAGCGCTTCGAGGCGAAGGGACGATTTCAGACGTACTTGTCGAGCATTCCTACCTTCATCATTACCGCGGAATATCCGGCGTTCCTAGGCGTGTCGGCGATTCTTGCCGAGCAGTTGTCGAATCGTGCGAACAGCGGGTCTTCGGCCGTATTCGAACGCATTCGCCAGATGCGTGACGCGCTCACCCCCGCTGAGCGTCGCGTGGCCGATCTTGCGCTGAATCATCCGCGCTCGATCATCAACGACCCGATCATCGACATCGCGCGTAAAGCCGACGTCAGCCAGCCTACGGTGATCCGCTTCTGCCGTTCGCTCGGTTGCCAGGGCCTGTCGGACTTCAAGCTGAAGCTCGCCACGGGTCTCACTGGCACGATTCCGGTCAGTCACAGCCAGGTACATCTTGGCGACACGGCCACCGATTTCGGCGCAAAGGTCCTCGACAATACCGTGTCCGCGATCCTGCAACTGCGCGAGCATCTGAATTTCGACCATGTGGAACGGGCAATCGATATCCTGAACGGCGCCCGGCGGATCGAGTTCTATGGGCTCGGCAACTCGAACATTGTCGCGCAGGACGCGCACTACAAGTTCTTTCGCTTCGGCATCCCAACTATTGCGTACGGCGATTTGTATATGCAGGCAGCCTCCGCCGCGTTGCTCGGCAAGGGCGACGTGATCGTGGCTGTATCGAAGTCAGGACGCGCTCCAGAGTTGTTGCGTGTGCTGGAGATTGCGATGCAGCAGGGCGCGACCGTGGTCGCCATCACGTCGAGCAACACGCCTTTGGCCAAGCGCGCGACCGTGGCGCTGGAAACCGATCACATCGAGATCCGGGAATCGCAGATGTCGATGATTTCGCGCATCCTGCATCTCGTCATGATCGATATTCTCGCGGTGGGCGTGGCGATTCGTCGTGCTTTGCCGAACGCGAGTGCGGATGTCAGCGAGGCTATGGTCAAGGTTCGCGAAGCCGGCGATGACGATACCGGGGCCGTGCTGGACTGGCTCAGCCATGGGACGGCGGGTATCGCACGGGACTGATTCTTTTTTGCTGGACTGCTGGACGATGAAAACCGCCAATGCGTAGCTTATGCATTGGCGGTTTTTTTCGCTTTTGCGATTGTTCTTTAAGAGTGAGGTTGGGAGACAGCGGAGGGGCGAGGTTATTCGTCCGCCCATAAAAAACGGTGCGATATCCTTTCGGACACCGCACCGATACGCGCCTCTCGCAGCAGCGTGAAAAACTTATAAATCTCTCTCTATCGTTCTTGCTCCAGCTACCCGTTTAATTAGAACGAGTGTTGGATGCCTGCGTACACGCCGGTCTGCGTCTCACCCGGCAACGGATTGCCGGTACCAACCGTATTGCCTGCAGCGTTTGCATTCAAGCCGAAATTAGCCGTCTTGCTGTTGCGTGCCGACGCGACCTGGATGTCCAGCAGCGTGCGCTTCGACAGGTTGTACGAACCACCAACCGTGTAGATGTTGCCGTTGCCGCCACCATTGTTCGCATTGACGTGATATACCGCTGCGATCAAAGCTGCCGCCGGCGTGGCTTGCCACGTTACGCCACCCCATTCCTGGCTGGTTGTCGATGAACCAGATATCGATGTTGTGCCGCCCGAAGTACGCGAAGCTTGATACACAGCCTGCAACTTGAACTGCCCGAGGAACACGTTCGCGCCGACAAAGTATTCGCGCGAGAACTGATACGGGTCGTCCAGCAAGCCGTTAGCCGGGTTGCGAATTTCGTCGTACAAGCCGCGAATCTGGAACAGCGAAGACGTGTAGGTAATCTGCGCGCCGTCCGAACGACCTTGAGCCGTCGTGCCGTTACCGTTCCAGCTCGTTGCGTTCGACAGGGAGTATTGACCATAGAAGTCAAAGCCTGCGACCTTCGGCGACTGGTACGACACGTTGTTGCTCGATTGCGGCCAGTTGCGGCCACGCACCAGCGAAGCCGACGACCAGTTCGACTGACCGAACGGGTCAAAGTCCCATACGCCGTTGGAGATGAACAGTTCGCGACCCAGCAAGAAGGTACCGAACTGATCGTTAGCAACACCCACTGTCGCCCAACGATTGAAGAGACCATTGTTGCCCGGGCCTTGACCCGTCATGGTGTTGAAGCTGCCTTCCAACTGGAACACGGCCTTGTAGCCGCCACCCAGATCTTCGACACCCTTCAAGCCCCAGAGGCTCGTGCCCCAGTCGCCGCTTTCAGCGCTGTACTGATGAGCGCTGCCATTCGCAACGGCAGCGTTACCACCCGGAAGCGTCGATGTGGGCACGCCCGACATGAACTGGAGACCGGCGTCGAGCCGGCCATAGAGCGTCACGCTGCTTTGGGCGTGTGCTGCAACGCCGACTGTCAACAGCGAAGCCGCGAGCAAAGCTTTCTTCATCATCTCCTCCAACCCTGTCAAAAAATAGAAGCCTAAGTGCGGCGGTGTTGGTCCGGTGCCAGCGCGCCGAACCGAAAACAATCAAGAGGTATGACACGCGAAGGGCAGGTGTGCCCTCGACGCAAAAGTCGCCCGGTGAGTGGCTTGTGCGTCACACCGATGAGAGGAATCGGTGTCTCCTCAGTTCTTTTTGAAGTAAAACTACTTTTAGTGAACTTCGTTTGCGTTGTTTGATTACTAATTTAGCAAAATACCTATGAGCCGCCAAAGAAAATTGTTGATCGGTCGATATGTGTCTCAAAAATGCAATGAAGGGAAGGTAGGCAATGGCGTTAATTTGTTGAAAATCGTCCGCTTAGCCTTGCGGCGTAAGGAATAGGGCGGTTCATGAGCATTAGGCTATGGATTGCCTCTATTGACGGAATAGAAACATCGAGTTAGTCGGGCCGAAGCTCGGGATACGAATGTGTTTAGAACCACCAACTAAAAAGCGCCCGGCAGGGCGCTTTTTTCGTTTCTTATAGGATCAAAAACAGCCGGTCGTGTTGTCAAACTACTTCAGGTTCCCCGAGAGGAATTGCTTGAGTCGCTCGCTACGGGTGTTGAGAAAGACGGCATCCGGATGGCCTTCTTCCTCTATGCGCCCCTGATGCAGGAACACGACATGATTCGACACGTTGCGCGCAAACGCCATTTCATGCGTGACGACGATCATCGTGCGGCCTTCTTCGGCGAGCGTCTGCATCACCCTCAGCACCTCGCCGACAAGTTCAGGATCGAGCGCCGAAGTCGGTTCGTCGAAGAGCATGACATCGGGATGCATCGCGAGCGCGCGTGCAATTGCCACGCGCTGTTGCTGACCTCCAGACAGGCTCGACGGATATTGTTTTTCCACGCGCGGCGCCAGCCCGACTTTCTCCAGATACATGCGCGCGCGATCTTCGGCGTCCTTCTTCGATAACCCCAGCACGTTGACCGGCGCTTCCATCACGTTCGCGAGCACGGTCATGTGCGACCACAAATTGAAGTGCTGGAAGACCATGGACAGGCGCGTGCGCATGCGCTGCAGTTGTTTCGGGTCGGCCACCCTGAGCGCGCCGAACTTGTCCTTCACCGTGCGGACTTCCTCGTCGTCCACGAAGATGCGCCCTTGATTGGGCTGTTCCAGAAAGTTGATGCAGCGGAGCATGGTGCTCTTGCCCGAACCCGATGAGCCGATGATGCTGATGACATCGCCGGCGTTGGCCTTCAGCGAAACACCCTTGAGGACTTCATTGTTGCCGTATTGCTTGTGCAGATCATCGACGAAAAGCTTGGTTGCCGGTGTATTCATGAGGTGCCTGATCCTTGGGGGCCTTATTTACCCTGCGGCCGCAAATACGCTAGCCAGCGGTGCTCGGCGCGGCGAAACAGCCACACGAGCCCGAACGAGATGCACAGGTAGAGCAGCGCGGCAATGCCGAACGCCTGGAAAGACTGATAGGTAGCCGAATTCACATCGCGCGCGATCTTCAGGATGTCCGGCACGGTAGCCGTGAACGCGACGGTGGTCGCGTGCAGCATCAGGATCACTTCGTTGCTGTAGTACGGCAGCGCCCGGCGCAGCGCCGAAGGCAAAATGACCCGCCGATACAGCGTGAACGACGACATGCCATAAGCCCGCGCGGCTTCAATTTCGCCGTAGGGCGTCGCCCGGATTGCCCCGGCGAAGATTTCGGTGGTGTATGCGCACGTGTTCAGTGTGAACGCGAGCAGCGTGCAATGCATGCCATCGCGGAAAAACTCGTTGAGAAGGGTGTGGTCACGGACCACCTCAAGGCTGTACAGGCCCGTGTAGCAGAGCAGCAGTTGCACGTAGAGCGGTGTGCCGCGAAACACATAGGTGTAGAGCCAGACGCTGCGCGACAGCAACTTGTTCTTCGACACGCGCGCCACCGACAACGGGATTGAAAGGCAGAAGCCAAGCGTTATCGATACGACCAGCAGCCACATGGTGATGGCGAGGCCGGTGATCTTGTAGCCATCGGTGAACAGATAGTTGCGCCAGTATTCCTGGATGATTTCGAGCATGGATTCCGCCGCCTGGAGGGTATCTGCGTGTTTTCGGTGTTGTGTGCGCGCGTGTGCGTGTACGTGTTCGTGTTCGGTTTCGTGGCTGCCGGGTGAGTCGCGCCCGGTCGCCGGCCGTCTACAGGTCTGCCTTGCGCACGCCCGTTGAATACCGGCGCTCCAGCCATATCAGCACGAAATTCGACAGCGTCGTGATCACGAGGTAAATCGCGCCCGCGAGCAGGGTGAAAAAGAAGAAACGCAGCGTACCCTTGCCGGCATCCTGGGCCGCCTTGACGACATCGGCTAAGCCGATGATCGATACCAGCGCCGTTGCTTTCACCATCACCTGCCAGTTGTTGCCGAGCCCGGGCAGCGCGAAACGCATCATCTGAGGGAACATGATCCGGGAGAAGGTTTGCCACGGCGTCATGCCGTAAGCCGCACCCGCTTCGAGCTGGCCGCGCGGCACCGAGAGAAACGCGCCACGGAAGGTTTCGGTGAAATACGCACCGTAGATGAAACCGAGCACGATCACGCCGGCAAGGAAGGGATTGATATCGATTTGATCCCAGCCGAGGAGATCGGTGAGCTGGTTGAGCCAGATCTGGAGGCTGTAAAAGAGCAGCAACATCAGCACGAGGTCGGGAACGCCACGCACGAGCGTGGTGTAGACCGTAGCGATACCCGAGGTTATACGGCTCCTCGAGAGCTTCGCCGCCGCGCCGATCAGGCCGATGACGAACGCGAATACCAGGGACAAAACCGCCAGTTTGACGGTTTGCCAGGTGCCCGCGAGGATGAGCGGCCCGTAGCCTTGCAGAAACATAGTGATTCCTCGATGACGTGCGCCTGTCCTGATGCCTGTTCAGCCGCGCTTTTTTGCCGGAATTCGTTTTTTTCTGCCCTCGTTGCCACCCTGGCGGCCATGTACATGCATCGTTCGGGTGTCTAAGCCGAGCCTGCACGCCGGTGCCTGATGCCCCTCGTTCGGATCTCGCCAGAACCGGGCGCAGAAGGCTTGAAGCGGCTAAGGGGTTCTGTCCCCGCCAACGGTGCTCATTCTAGGCGTCCAAAATTGGTGCGCACTGTTTTGAAAGCCGCTTGACAGACAAAAACGCACGGAAGTCCGGGATCGGCCGGCATGCCGACGAGGCTTGGGTCTGCTCGACCTCCAACTGAAAGCTCACAGTGCCGCCACGCTTGCGTCCAGAAAAGGCCGGTATTCTACCTGACGCCACCGCTCGTCCAAGCCGAGCCGGATTTCGGCCTCTCCGCCATGTTTCTTGGATTACCTGTATTTTCAGGACAATGTGGTGCTTGAGCGACCCGTTGTCCCGCAGGGTTCGCGCCCTTACATTCTCTGCATCGCAACATCACCTGGAGCCCGATATGTTTGAAATTCGACGCGGCAATGAGCGCGGTCACGCCAACCACGGCTGGCTCGATTCGTACCATAGCTTTTCCTTTGCGGAATACAACGATCCGAAGCACGTGCATTTCGGCGCGCTGCGCGTGATCAACGAGGACCGCGTGGCGGGCGGGCAGGGGTTTGGCACGCACGGCCATCGCGACATGGAGATCATCAGCTACGTGCTCGAAGGTGCGCTCTCACACAAGGACAGCATGGGCAACGGTTCGACCATCCGTCCCGGCGATGTCCAGCGCATGAGCGCGGGGACGGGCGTGCGGCATAGCGAATTCAACGGTTCGGCGACTGAAACGGCGCACTTCCTGCAAATATGGATCATCCCGGATGCAGCGGGGAATGCGCCAGGCTACGAGGAAAAACGTTTCGACGAAACCGAGAAACGCGGCCGCTTACGGGTCATCGTGTCGCCGCAAGGCCGGGACGGGGCGGTGAAACTGGGTGCAGACGCCGAGGTCTATGCGGGTCTCTTCGACGGTGACGAGCACGCTGAATTCGATGTGCCGGCGGGGCGTCGCGTGTATGTGCATGTGGCGCGCGGAGCCGTATCGGTGAACGGGGAAGCGCTTAAGGCGGGCGATGCCGCGAAGCTGGAAGGGGTGTCGAAGGTGACGCTGGACCGGGGTGCCGACGCCGAAGTCATTCTCTTCGATTTGGCTTGAACAAGCACGAACAGCATTGAGAAGCAGGAAAAAGGCAGCGGAATCAGATTCCGCTGCCTTTTTTGCATATGCACCCGGGCCGCATGACGGCGCCCGGTCAACTAACGCTTAAGGTTGAGTCGGCGCAGACGCGCCGCCCGGCGCGCCATGATGTTCGCCCCAGCGCTGGTGCATCTTCATCCGGTGTTCTTCCATCTTCGCGAAATGCTGCTTGAGCGCCGTGCTCACAATGGTCTTCTGCTGATCGTTCAGCGAGTTATACAAATTCAGCCACGCCGCGCTCGTCTGGTCGCGCAATTGCGCGTTCTGCTGCTCGATCTTCTGGCGCTCCGCGTGCATGGCGTTCAGGTCGAGAATGGGTTGCTGCTGCATCGCCTTCATTTGCTCGTGCATTTGCTGATGGCTCTGGCGCATGGCCTGGTGGCTCTGCTTCATGGTGTCGAGCGCGGTTTGCCACAACTTTTCCTGGTCCGGGTTCAGTTTGAGTTGCGCGTGCAGTTGGTCCAACTGCTTCTTCATGCGCATTTCCATATGATGGCCACCGGGGCCGCCCATGCCTGGACCGCCGGGCGGCGGAGCGTCGGGCGTCGCTGCGCCGGCGATATTGACTGCGCCGAACGACATAGCGAGCGCGGCGGCGGTGATGGCAAGAATTCGGGACTGCTTCAGCATGGCTAACTCCTATTGTTTATTCCGGAGCCGGTGATTCGAATCGTTTCAATCGTTGGAATCGACTGGTTCGGCGGTTCGTGGCATCGGTGAGACACAGCGTAAAGAGTCGGCGCAACTTCCGTGTTACGAGGCATACGCGCGTTATTACGCCGGTTTACGCACCCCTTTCGCGGTAACACCCGGTAACTGAATACGAGGCTCGTACGGAGTCGGTGATCCCGGCACGCGTTAAACTGCATCGCATGGCTACTCAAATACTTGTCGTCGACGACGACTCTGAACTTCGCGATCTCCTGCGTGACTATCTTGTGCGCCAGGGCATCGAGGTCTCCGTGCTGCATGACGCCGGTTCACTCGAACGGCGTCTCGAGCGCGAGCGCCCCGACCTGATCGTGCTCGACCTGATGATGCCGGGTGTCGACGGGCTGACCGCGTTGCGCAAGCTTCGCGCGTCGGGTGACGACATCCCGGTGATCATGCTGACGGCGCGCGCCGACGACGTGGACCGCATTGTCGGACTGGAACTGGGAGCCGACGACTATCTCGGCAAGCCGTTCAATCCACGCGAATTGCTGGCGCGGGTGCAAGCCGTTCTGCGCAGGCGCCGCACGATTCCATCGGCGGCGCCTGAGCAACGCGAGCCGTTTTCATTCGGCCGCTTCCAGCTCGACTTCCAGTCGCGCACGCTGCATCAGGACGAAACGCCGCTGACGCTGTCGGGCAGCGAATTCGCGTTGCTGAAGATTTTCGTTAATCACCCGATGCGCACGCTTACGCGTGAGCGGCTGCTGGAGCTGCTGCACGGCCCGGAATACGATGGCACGGACCGGGGGATTGACGTGCAGGTGTGGCGTCTTCGCCGGATTCTCGAAACCGACCCGTCCGCGCCTCGCTTTATCCAGACGGTGCGCGGGCGCGGTTACGTGTTCGTGCCGGACGGCGAGCAAAATGCGTCGGCCCATTGATTCGCTGTTCGGCCGGCTGGTCGTCCTCGTCATCGGCGTGCTGGTTTTGTCGCATGTCGCGTGGTTCCTCGTCATCCGGTCCGAGCGCGATCAGACGCAAACGCGCTACGCGGTAGAAGAAGCCACGTTTCTCGTCGACGCTGTGCGCCAGCACATCGAGCATTCCCCTGATCAGCCGTTGCCCTCGAGCGTTCGGGTCGTCGACCCGTCCAGCGCCGACATCCCGAAGCCGATGCCCGATACGGATGAGGATGCCGGTTCTTATGGTGGGCTGAGCCCTTTCTCCAGGGGACGCAACCACATGCCGCCGGATTTCGCGCGGTTTATCGACGACTTGAAGGATCGCTTGCCCGACGGCACCGACGTGCGTATCGGCGAGCCGGGTGGCCCACCCGCGCTCTGGGTGCGGGGCGTGAAAGACGCCAACTGGATCGTGGTGCCCTTACAACCGCTGCGTCCGCCGCGTTCGCGCGATCGCATGCTGGTGTGGCTCGCCATTATTTTTTCGCTGGCCGTTATCGCGGCGCTCCTTGCTGCGTGGCAGTTGCAGCATCCATTGCGTTCGCTTGCGCAAGCCGTTGGCCGTTTTGGCCGTGGCGAGCCCACGCCGCCGGTGCCTGAGCGAGGTCCGCGCGAACTGCGGCAACTGACGCATGGATTCAACCAGATGGTGCGCGAAGTGGCGCAGACGGAAAGCGATCGGGCGGTGATGCTCGCGGGCGTGGCGCACGATCTCAAGACGCCGCTTGCGAGACTACGCTTGCGCGCCGAGATGATGGACGAAGTCAAGCTGCGAGACGGCGTGGTTCGCGATGTGAACTCCATGGCGCATATCGTCGATCAATTCCTGGTGTTCGCCCATGACGGCGCTGATCGCAGCGAGCCCATGGAAGTCGACCAGCAATGCGAGCGGATCGCGCGCAGCTACCGGGCGGTGGCGCCCGACGCGCCACCGGTCATGATGAAACTGACGGCTGGGCGTGCGTTTGTGTTGCCGGTCGCAACACTTGACCGTTTGTTGTCCAATCTCCTTGATAACGCGCACGCCTATGGCGCGCCGCCCGTCCTTATCGAAACGATGCGGGGTGCGAAAGGCTGGGAGTTGCGTCTGTCGGATAGTGGCAAGGGGATTGCAGCGGAGGATCTCGTCCAGGCGAGCCGTCCGTTCGTGCGGCTCGATCCCGCGCGTGGTGGCAGCGGCCACAGCGGCCTGGGACTTGCGATTGTCGACCGGCTGGTGCGGCGGGCCGGCGGTGAATGTGCGATCGGAAATCGCGTGGAAGGCGGTTTGCAGGTCGTGATGACTTTTCCGTTCGCGACGGTGGCGCGGCTGGCTGAACTTCTGGGCGAAGAGTCCCTGCGTGAGGTGCGGGCCTTCTAGGGCGTGGGGCCCTGGCCCGACGTCGCCCGTCCCCCGCGAGGAACACGCCTCAATTAAACAAGGTATTAAGCGCGGCAGCAGCGTCACTATCGACCGTGTTGTACGTGACCGTCGCGGCCTCGAAAATATAGTGCGTTGTGTATTTCCCCAGGCGCCCGAGAATCTCTTCCTGAATGACTTCGGGCGCGACCTCCAGGTGCAGATACCACGTGGTGGAGGAGAGGCGCGTCTGGAACGCTCCATACTCGGCGAGCAAGTGATCAAATGCTTCAGCGTCCTGATCCCGGCAGACAATGACCAGATTTCCCTTCATGCACCCCTCCTGATGACGGCAGATATCGAATTCGCATATCGATAATACCTGCTGTCACGCCATGCCCCGCGCGCTTTTCTGCAAACCGTCGCTTACTTTGACATCAGGCTCGTTTCGGCGCGCCTCGACCGGGGAGCCGCTTCGTCCGCGGGATGGACCTCGCTGCGATCGCGGCCGCCCGATTTTGCAGCGTACAACGCAAGATCCGCGCGCTTGAGCAGGAACTCGGCGGTATCGTCAGCGCTCAGCTCCGTCATGCCGATACTCACGCTCAGCGTGGCGTGCTCCGGCAGGTGTGCACAATGCTCCTGGCTAAAGCGCTTTCTCAGTCGTTCGAGCACCGCGTAGGCATCGGCAATCGATGTTTGCGGCAACAGCAAGCCAAATTCCTCGCCGCCCAGCCGTCCAATGCAGTCGCTCGCGCGTAACTGCTCTTCGCAAATCCGCACGAAATGTTCGAGCGCCCGGTCGCCCGTGGCGTGGCCGTAGGTATCGTTGATTTGCTTGAAGTGGTCAAGATCGGCGATCGCCACCGCGAGCGGCGCTCCGCTCGTTTGCGCAAGATCGACTTCGTGGCGCACGAGGTCGAGGAAATAACGCCTCGACAGCGCACCTGTCAGCGCATCGTGGCGGGCTTCCGCGGAAAGCAGCGTGTTGGCCGACTGCAGTTGGTCGGCGAGATGGCGGCTTGCACGGTGCAGCCGGCGTTCGCGCCGGTACGACGCGGCAATCACCATGGCCAGCAACACGACGCCGAACAGGGTCAGGAACACGAGCAGGTGATCGCGCCGCTGCCCGCTCACGATTTCGGCCCAGTTCGGGATCGGATGCATGATGTGCGCCGACAGCCCGGAGTTAAGCCCGGTACGCTCGTCATATAGCGAGGGAGCGATGTCGTCATCGGCGGCGAAAAATGCGCTCGACAGCGAAGGCGGCAGCCACGGCGCACCGGCCCGCACGCGTTCGCCAATATTCGTGATCCGCAAGGTGCGGAATTCCACCCGCTTGTATGCATCGAGGCGCTCTGCCCGCGACATCTGCGCAACCGGTGAATCAGGCAACACGCGATTCTCAAGGTCACTGTCGTGCGCCATCACAATCACGCCGTTCTGATCGGTGACGAAGGTTCCCGCGCGCGATACCCAATGACGCAGCCGGTCGATGCTTACCTTCGCGATCACCGCGCCCACCAGGAAGCCGTCGCGATAAACCGGCGCGGCGATGTATACGCCGGGATCGCCTGCCCTGCGGCCGACGCCGTACATTTCGTTGAGCGCGCCGATGAGCGCCTTCTGGACGTAGCCACGCGAGCGCATGTCGGCGCCGACGAAGGTGTCCGGGTCAGCGCCATTGCTCGCGGCGACGCAAAAACCGTCGCTATCGACGATCCAGATGTTGTCGAGGCCCGAGAACCCGCGAGCGTTAAGGAGGAAAGTGTCGACTTTCGCCAGCGCGGGCGTGGCGAGCCATTTCGCCCGGCGGTCGGCTTCCTTCATGGTCGCGGCACCCGCGAACCCGGTTGCCTGCGCGAGCGCCAACTGGATCACGTCGATCTCGGCGAGCGTAGCTGGAATCGCACGCGACATGGCGAGATCGCTTGCAATGACCTGTGCCATGTTGTCGACGATCGATCCCGCCATCTGGTGCTCCGCGTGCATCGACGCAGCCAGCTCTTGCTGTACCATTCGGTCCGACACCAGGCCGGCGCCGACCCAGCACGCGCATGCAAGCACCCCGACGGCGAGCGTCGAGATGGCACGGTGCAGGGTTTTCTTGTTCATCGCTTCTCTAGTTTGTCTTGGCTACCGCTGAGCCTCGGCCGTGAAGCGGGTTCCGGGTTCTCGTCGGCTCTCGCGTTTGGCGCACTCCGATTGGACGACGTTTTGTGCCCGTCATCAAGTTTCTTATCGGCGTAAGTGGCGAAATCCTTAGTGCCGTGCGCCTGTTCCAAGGGTTTTTCGGTACTTTCGGGGGCCCGCCGGAGAGCTCGCGGGGCAGGCAGCAGAAGGCGGAGCGCAGCCTGCAGACCGGAGTCCGAAGGGCTTGTGAAATAAAATGCGGATGGCTCCAATTGGCCACCCGGCCTCGACCACAATGATCGGCCAACTGAGGTTGTGTCAGTCATAAAGGTTGGTGTAGTGTCTCCGCTTTCCACGTTTTGACATCGCGACGCCGCGAACTGTTTGTACGAGTGTAGGCACTCATGCGCTATCCATGAAGCCAATCGCTAGCCTGCGTGAGAGGGTTTGAGCTTAAAACGTGGCTTTGCATTTACATATAGCACACGGACAAAAACACAGACACCGGACAGGGCCGCGCGCCGGTCGCCGGTTATGTTTGCGCTTCAACGGGGAGGGCATCGAATGAATTTTGGCTTTAACCTCACTCGCACCGCGAACGCCTCGGCGTGGCGCCTGCTGCCGAACCGCTGGGACTTCGTCGCGTTCCCGATGATCATCTGCGCAATCGCGCTGACGGCCATCGGCTTTCACGAGACGCTCGCGCCGATGTCGACGCTGCAGACGCAGGCCATCACGCTCGATCCTTCAAATCTTCCCGAATACGCACTCAGGACGACGCTGCGCATGCTCGCAGCCATGGTGGCGTCGCTGGTATTCACGCTGATCTACGGCACGCTCGCGGCCAAGAGCCGACGCGCGTCCATCGTGTTGGTACCGGTCCTCGACATTCTCCAGTCGGTGCCGGTGCTGGGCTTCATCTCGTTCACGGTCACCTTTTTTCTAGCGCTGTTCCCCGGCCGCGTGGTCGGCGCGGAGCTCGCGGCGATCTTCGCCATCTTCACGAGCCAGGCGTGGAACATGACGTTCAGCTTCTACCAGTCGCTGCGCACGGTGCCGCGCGATCTCGATGAGGTCTCGCGCGGCTTTCACTTGACCAACTGGCAGCGGTTCTGGAAGCTCGACGTCCCGTTTTCGATGCCTGGCCTCATCTGGAACATGATGATGTCGATGTCGGGCGGCTGGTTCTTCGTGGTGGCATCGGAAGCGATCACGGTGGGCAACCGGACCATCGTGCTGCCGGGCATCGGGTCGTATCTGGCTTCGGCTATCGACCAGCGCAATCTGCACGCGATCGGCTGGGTGATCCTGACCATGACCCTCGTGATCCTCGCCTACGATCAACTCCTGTTCCGTCCGCTGGTTGCCTGGGCCGACAAATTCCGCATGGAGAACACGAGTTCGGGCAATGCGCCGGAGTCCTGGCTGCTCGACCTGGTTCGTCGCACGCGCCTCATTCACCAGGTACTGGTGCCGGCCGGCTGGTTTATCGCCAAGCTGGCGCGCGTGCCGCTCACGCTGCCTTCACTGCAAGGCATCCGCCTGCCCATGATGCCGCTGGGTGCAAGATTGAAACGCTCGCGAGCGGCGTCGAACGCATCGGCACGCGCCGGCGATATCGCGTGGGGCGCCGTCGTGCTCGCGATGACCGGGTTGCTCGTATGGAAAGTCACGGCCTACGTCATGACCGGCGTGACGTGGAGTGAGGTCGGACACGTGTTCGTGCTCGGCCTGATCACCTTGCTTCGCGTGGCGGCGCTGATCGCGATCGCCTCGGTGATATGGGTGCCGGTCGGCGTGCTGATCGGTTTGCGGCCCGGTCTTGCGAGCAAGATCCAGCCGGTCGCGCAGTTTCTCGCCGCCTTTCCGGCGAACCTGCTGTTCCCCGTATTTGTCGTGGTGATTGTCAAGTTCGACTTGAATCCGGACCTCTGGCTGTCGCCTCTGATCGTGCTGGGCACGCAGTGGTATATCCTCTTCAACGTGATCGCCGGGGCGACGTCCTATCCGAACGATTATCGCGAAGCTGCCGCGAACTTCCAGATCAAGGGGTGGCAGTGGTGGAAGCAGGTCATCTTGCCGGGCATCTTCCCTTACTACATCACAGGCGCAATTACGGCGTCGGGCGGTGCGTGGAATGCGAGCATCGTGGCCGAAGCGGTGTCGTGGGGCCACACGAAAATCGTGGCGCACGGGCTGGGCGCGTATATCGCGGAAACGACGGCCAACGGCGATTTTCCCAAGATCATTCTCGGCATCGCGGTCATGTCGCTGTTCGTCACGCTCTTCAACCGACTTTTGTGGCGGCCGTTGTTCGCCTATGCCGAAGCGCGGCTCAGGCTGGATTGACCGGACGCCAGGGTCGCGTTGCGCGCCCCGGATCCGGGGCGTGAGTCGTTGTCGAAGTCATGCCGCCGGAGTCACGTCGCTGGATCAGCCGTCAAACCTATGTAACTTGCAACACTTGAGCGCCCATGCCAACTCAAACCAACACCCCCACCCAAACGATGCCGCCGCGCCTCGGCCAGGAAATCCTGCGCGTCGACAGCGTCAGCCGTGGCTTCAACAAGACGCAGGGCGAATTGCTCGTTCTCGAAGATGTCAACGTGACTTTGCGTGAAGGCGAGATCGTCGGCATGCTGGGCCGCTCGGGCTCGGGCAAGTCGACGCTCTTGCGGATCATCGCGGGATTGATCGAGCCGACCGGCGGTCAGGTGACGTACCTGAACGAACCGTTGGACGGTCCTGCCAAAGGCATCGCGATGGTGTTCCAGACCTTCGCCCTGTTCCCCTGGCTGACAGTGTTACAGAACGTGGAAGCGGGGCTGGAAGCCCAGGGCGTGCCGTCGAAGGAACGACGCCAGCGCGCGCTGGCGGCCATCGATCTGATCGGTCTCGACGGTTTTGAAAACGCGTATCCGCGCGAGTTATCGGGCGGCATGCGGCAGCGCGTGGGCTTTGCGCGCGCGCTGGTCGTCGACCCGACGCTCCTCTTGATGGACGAGCCCTTTTCCGCGCTCGACGTGCTGACCGCCGAAAACTTGCGTACCGATCTGCTCGATCTCTGGACGCAAGGCAAGATGCCAATCAAGTCGGTGCTGATCGTGACGCACAACATTGAGGAAGCGGTATTCATGTGCGACCGGATCCTGGTCTTGTCGTCGAATCCGGGGCGCGTGATGGCTGAAATCACGGTGCCGTTCAGGCATCCGCGCAATCGTCTCGACCCGGCGTTTCGCCGTCTGGTCGACGACATCTACGCGAAGATGACGGCGCGCCAGTTCGGCGAGGAAAAGAAGAAGGGCCTCGAACTGAATAGCTGGTTGCCACAGGTGTCGACCAACCTGATGGCCGGTTTGATCGAGACGCTTGCCGCCGATCCGTATCACGGCCGAGCCGATATGCCTGAAATTGCGCGTTCGCTGCATCTTGAGGTCGACGATCTGTTTCCGGTCGCCGAAGTGCTGCAACATCTCGGTTTCGCGGACGTACGCGAAGGCGATATCTTCCTGACGCCGCCGGCGCGCGTGTTCGCGGAATTCGGCACGCAGGAACGCAAGATGATGTTCGCCGAGCATTTGCTGCGGCACGTTCCGCTTGCTGCACGGATCAAGAAAGTGCTGAACGAGCGTCCGGGGCATCGGGCGCCGCGCGTTCGCTTCGAGCAGGAACTAGAAGATTTTCTCTCCGACAAGGCCGCCGAGGAAACACTCGACGCCGTGATCAACTGGGGCCGTTACGGCGAGATTTTCTCGTATAACGACCAGACCGAAATCTTCAGCCTGGAAGATGTCGAGTCCTGATTGATTGGTATTCTTGGGCCATAGGCTTAAGAGAACGCGGCGAATCCGGCAACGGACGCCGCGTTTTTTGTGCGCAGTTCGATCTGTTCGTTGGCGGCGGTGCACCCGCTATTGCAAATTGCCCCATCGCGCCACGGCCGGTTCCGCCGATGCCCATTTCCAGCCGTTATCCCCCTTGCACGCCTGGGCGAGGAACCAGTCCTGATGGGCATCCGGCGCGTTGCCATCTGCGACAGAAAAGGCGAACTCGCGGCACGTCGCGAGCGCGCTGCTGAATTCGCGCAGGACACGAACGTCGCCGTGGCCGTTTTCCACCGGCAACGTATGCTGGACGCTCCATGGCCGCGTGTCCCCTATGGCCAGATCGCCCGCCGTCGTCGCGATGGCGATCTGCTGGTCGCTGTGCAGTCGCTTCATCAGCCGTTTGACGGCTTCGTCCGTGGCGGCCTGGACCGCGATGCCCACGCCGATGCCGATCGCCGGATTGGTGGTCACGATACCCGTCGATATCGCGGCGGCCGCGCCAGCCGCCGCGCCTACCGAAGAGCATCCACTGATGAACACGCAACTGGCCGCGACGCCGGCCGCCAGGATCAAGTTCAAGCGCGCGATCATTGCAAGGCGCCCCATCGCGGCGTGGCGGGTTCAGCCGACGCCCACTTCCACACATTGCCGTCACGGCACACGGCGGCCACATAAAATGCGCTGTCAGCCGGTTTGTCTTTGGCCGCGGGAGTATCGACGGAGAACACGATTTCCTTGCAGTCAAGCGTGCCGGTACTGATGGTGCGGCTGACTGTTACACGACCTTTCTCGTCGTCTTCGATAGGCACCGTATGCACAGCAACCCATGGCGCAACTGCGCCCACGGCGAGCGGTCCGGCGGCGCCGGCGATCATGTCCTGCGTATAGGTGTGCATCACGCGCTCGGAGTACTGCACGCCAGCATGGGCGGCGGCGAGCACGCCGAGACCGATACCGGTCGCGACCGCGGCATTCGACGTGACCTTGCCTGCGATCGCGGCACCTGCAATGCCTGCGGACGCCGTGGCGCCTTCGGTATAGAGGGAACTGCATCCTGAGAGGGTGGTGCAGGCAATGACTCCGGCCAAAAGCGTGACCAGAGCGACGGCGCGCGGAGGGCGCCGGTGAATCGTGTTCAACATAGTGCTCTTCCTTCCTCTTGCCTTGCATTCTTTCGATGATGGCAGCCGGTTTGCTCGAAGGAGCACTTGAGGGAACACTTAAAGCAAAACGGCGCGCCCGCGCATTTTGAATGAAGCAACGAAGTGGCGGGCGAGGAAATTTGCAAGAAATTGCAAGCGGAAGGAACTGCGGGGGGGCGAATCGGTAAAGAGGTTGGAAACGAGGTTAGAAGCTTTAGTTTCGGCAACAATTAAAAAGAAAAAACGATCAACGGAAAAAACACGGCCAAGCGGTCAACGCCGCCGCGCCCCAAAGGAACTGCGCAATACGCTGAAAGAACCGCGCGCAAGCCAGCCAAATCGGATCAGTTGCCTGCGTTCTCCGATGCGGGCGAATCGCCATCTCCTTCGTTCTCATAGGTCCCGAGCCGGTTATACAGGGTCTTCAGGCTGACGCCGAGCGCCTTGGCCGCGCGCCGCTTGTCGCCGCCGCAATGCTTAAGTGTGCCGAGGATGATCTGCTTCTGCGCGTCGGCGAGCGGCGTGCCGACCCATACGTTCATCGCGTCGCCCTGGGTCACGGGTTTCTTGACGCGCGATGCGAGATGCGGATGCGCGATCTCCACCGTCTTCTCGGCAAGAATGAACGCGCGATACACCGTGTTCTTCAATTCCCGCACATTGCCAGGCCACGAATACGTGCGCAGCATGTCGAGTGCACGCTTGCTGAACGCCTTGTTCGTGCCCTCCTGTGCGTTCATCTCGGCGAGAAAGTGCTGTGCCAGGAACTCGCGATCGGTATCGCGTTCACGCAAGGGCGGTGCGCGCAACGGGAACACCGCGAGCCGATACATCAAGTCCTCGCGCAAGCCGTTTTCCTTCACGGCCACGATCGGGTCCCGATTGGTCGCAGCGATCACGCGCACGTCCGAGTGAATCAGGTCGGTACCGCCGACGCGAAAGAACGTACCTGTCTCGAGCGCGCGCAGCAGCTTCACTTGGCGCACCGGCGACATCTCCGTCACTTCATCGAGGAAAAGCGTGCCGCCGTTTGCGTGTTCGAAATAACCGAGACGGCCCTGCACCGCGCCCGTAAAGCTGCCTTTTTCGTGACCGAAGAGTTCGGGCTCGATCAGGTTATCGGGGATCGCGCCGCAGTTCACCGCGACAAACGGTGCATTGCGTCGCGCGCTGTTGTCGTGGATCGTGCGGGCGATCAGCTCCTTGCCCGTTCCCGATTCGCCGATGATCAGCGCGGTCGCGTCAGTGGCGGCCACGCGCTCGACCTGTTCATAAAGTTCGAGCATTACGGGTGAAGAACCATACAGCAGTCCGTACGACTTCAGCCCGGCGATTTCGCCTGGATTGCGTTTTTTCTGCGAACGCGCGTTGGCCGGTGCAACGGCCGGCGAGTCCAGATCGGTTGACGACATGAGTCTTTTGTCCTGCAAATGTTGGTCGGGCGGAAAGCGGGCCGCTGCCGCCGGATGTGTTGCGTTGCCGCGGCGTCCAGGTACGCGCCGGTTCTGGTTCGATCAGCTCCCGTCGAGATGAGGGCTGTGGCTAGCGTGTCGTTGCGGCGTGCCAGCAGCGCGCCGTTAGAACCGCGACCCCAAGCGACGAATTGGCCAGTGGGCGCGAAACAAACCCCGAAATGAGCCCTGAAACCACGCGGATCGACGTCTATCGCTGAATCACCGAAACTGCGGGTGACCCTGCGACCGGTTTATCTCATTAACCGTATTTAACCATCCGGGACGAGTCAGCGGCAATGAGCTTCGTGCCGTTTGCTGTCGGAAGCGCTCGTCCAGAGACGAGATTTGCGTGGCGTATAGCCCCGCAACGGCGAAAGGGTTCATCGGAGCAATGGGGAAAATTCATTCGCGCGACGTAATTATTACGTGCTGACCGATGCACCGGGTCGCCAACTGGCAATCCAACTGGCGATCAAGCCTCCATCCCCAATGCCGACCGTCGAATGCACGGCCGATATGGCACGGATTCTGCGTAGCACACGGTACCTGCAACTGAAGGGCCGCAAGCGGCACCGTACATGGACGATTTCCTGCACTTCGACATACCCATGCAACAGCGGGTTCGCCCGGTCCGGCGCGCACATTTGACGGGCAGGGCGAGCGCTCGGGCGGAACTGCCGGTCGCAGAACCGATCAACGTATATCACTGGGCTGCCGTCGCCCTGGTGACGGCGCTCATGTGCGCGGTGCTGGCC
>NZ_JBAUSA010001371.1:0-3089 GCF_049581465.1 Caballeronia sp.
GGTTGCGTTGATAGAGATTCGTGCCAAGCCACAGCAGGTCCGCCGTGAGCTGGTTGCCTATCTCGCCTTGCCCGAGGGCCGCCAGGTGCGCGACACCGACTGTCGCTGTGCGCTGGTCGTACCCATGCTCGCTTTCATATTGGCGGTCCGTCAGTGCGGCCAGTAGCGTGACGCTCGGCAGCATGGCAATCGGTAACTCGCCCTGCACGGACGACTCCACGTACTGGTCTTTGTGGGCGAGACTGTCCGGTGCGACAGGCCCCCCGGCAATCGGCGCCCCGGGCGCGAATGTCACGAATGGACTGGATGGGCCGAAATTGGCATTCGACGTTGTGCCGATACCGATACTCGCGCTGAGCTTCGGCCGCGCGACAGTCGGCGTGCATCCACTGTTCCTGTAGAAGGTGATCAGCTTTTGGATGGCGGGGGGTACCAAGTAACCCTTCTCGATACGCGCGAGCGTCTCGAGCGATAAATCACGCTCGCCGAGCTGGCAATACAGCACCGCAGCGTCGAGAAGCGCTCCGGCGCGGCGTGGGTCCCGTTCAACCAGTTCGTTCAATAACGCGAGCGCGTGCTGACTGTGACCGTTGTCGGTCTCGACCTGTGCCTGCGCCTGCAGATCCTCGTCAATGACTTGCTGCAGGTCGATGTCGGGTGTTTGAGCGTGCACATGCGAAGCGACGATGCAGCAAACGAGACCCGCGCTCAAAAGGCGGCTAATGGACTGCATCGCGCTCCACTTCATCTAGCACGTAGAGCAATTCGGGGGCGACGCGCCCGCGCAACGTGGCGTGAGCAAATGCACGCAGTGCGTGACGGGTGACAAGACGCGCCGTTTCTTGCCCCACTAGCAAGTCCGTTTCAACGACCTTGGCGTAATCCTGAAGTCGCGATGCCACGTTGATCGCATCGCCAATGGCGGTGTAGGACTGACGTGATGTCGAGCCGAGTTCACCCACCACGGCGCTCCCGCTGTTGACGCCGATACGCACGCGGATTGTCTGGCCGTTCATCAGGGGGTCGCTCTTCTGGTTCAGGGCGTCGAGTTCACGCAGCATCGCGCGCGCGCAGTCGAGCGCACGGTCGGCGTGATCCGCCTGCGTGAGCGGGGCGCCCCAAAACGCCATCAACGAATCGCCGATGTACTTATCGAGCGTACCCGCGGTCTCATACACGCAATGAGTCAGCCGCGTGAGAATGACCTCGGTCATGGCGACCAGGCGCTCGGGTGGCATCTGTTCCGCTAGCCGCGTGTAGCCCTCGATGTCGACGAATAGCACCGAGATCTCGCGGCGCTCCGGCTTGAACGCGCTAAAGCCGTGACGCCGCACGATTTCGCGCAGCACGGTGGGCGGCAGGTAACGGCTAAAGCGCCGCTCGAACGAACGTATCGCCGCCTGCGAGAAGATCCATTCAAAGGGCGCCTGAATCAGCATATAGACTGCTGCGGGTACGAGTGGCAACGCCGCCAGGTCGGCTGCCACTGCGTGCGTCGAGAGCACGAGCGCAAGCCAAAGCGACGTTGTCACGATGAGCGCCAGCAACGCTAGCGGCGCCCGCTGCAGCCTGAACAGCAAAGCAAACACGATGGTCGCGCAGGCCGTCCACGCGATCGGCAACTCTCTGGAAGCGGCCCTGAATGTGCCCGTCACGTTGCCGTCGAGCAGATGCGAAAGGAGTTCCGCGTGCACGATCACGGCGGGTAACCACGGGGCGATCGGCGACGCGATATGGTCTTCCAGTCCGATCGACGAGGAACCAACGAGCACAACCCGGTCGGCTAACAGCGCAGACGGCGCGTTTCCGGCGAGCACCTCCAGCGCGGGCACGACATCAAAGGATTGCATTGACAGGTGATACGGAATACTCATGAGTCCGTGCGCATCGGTGGGCAGCGATTCAATAGAAAACGCGGGCGATTGCCCGGCGCGCCGGCAATGCAGCATGGCCCACGCGAGCATCGGATAGGCGACCCCTTCGTAGCGGATCAGGGGCGGAATCGAACGCACGACGCCGTCCAGGTCGGCACTCGGGGTCACGTGTCCCACGCAGACATTCGGATCGCTAAAGAAGTTGCCAATGAAACCCGCGGCAACCGGCGCCCGCAATGCATCCCCCCTGGCCGCAAGCGCGCCTCCGACGTACCCGGCCTTGGGTGCCTCCACATTGCGCGATAGATCGAACGCTTGCGCAAACACGAGCGGATACCGATGTGCAAGCGCAAGCAGCGCACGATCGCCGTCGGGCTGTCCCGCGTCGGGCAGCAAGATGTCCAGCCCGACCGACCGGGCGTGATACTGCGTGAAGAGATTCTGCGCTAGCTGTGCGAGGACTGCGCGTGGCCAAGGCCATGGACCGATCGCGTCGAGCGAGTGTTCGTCGATGTCGATTACCGCGATTCGCGCATCGCGTGTGGTGGCGAGCATATGGACCTGCCGCCAGTCGTCGAGCGCGAATCCGATCCGCCGATACGGCTCGGGTGACCACGCGCCGCTCCCCAGCGACCACGCTACCAGGGAAATCAGCGCAAACAGGGTCAGGCGAACGCGGTCAAGTTGTGTGAGGCGTTCTAGCGGCCCCACAGCGTCGCTCCAACCGCGGTGGTCGTTGCGCCGAGGCCCTGTGTGAAGAGATAGCCAGCCTGCGTTGCGTTCTTGCCCGCCAGCGCGCCAGTGATAATCGCAGGCGAGACATAGGCGCCCGCGAGCTTGCCGTCACTTGAGACCGTTCCAAATCCAGAGACCGAATAGTTCGAGCCGTTTGCGGCGAGGTTCAGTTGGGTCGTGAAGGTTCCAGTGCCGAAATTGATCGACAGTGACGGGTTGCTGATCGCAGCCTTGCTGGCGATGCCAGTCGACGAATCCATTACATAGGCTTGCGAGTGTTGCAGCCCAAACGTAAAGTTACCGGTGGCCGGCATGACCATGTCCGTCTGCGGCGTACGGGTCATGGTGAACGGCAGGATCGTACCGACCTGCTCGCTGCCAAGCGCCAGGACGTCGGCGAACGTAGTTTTCGCGGGCATCGACGCCAGGGGGGTGAAACGGCCCCAGAAAATCTGCTGGGCTTCCGGCACGACTACGGGG
>NZ_JBAUSA010001372.1:0-2296 GCF_049581465.1 Caballeronia sp.
GCGCGGTGGAGCGGGGCGCGGCAATCGTGCGCGTTCATGATGTCGCCGCTACCTCGGACGCGTTGAAGGTATGGCAAGCGGTGCGAGCGGCGAACTAACCGGTGCTTCCGGCGAGTGAGCACGGCGCAACATGACAGTGGATTGGCCGAAGGGGCTAGTGCTTTATAGCCTGGCAGCATCGAAAATTAACGGGGCGCGCTTGAAATCCAGCGCAGGGAGAGAAACGAAGCAATGGCACGTCGATATTTTGGAACCGATGGTATTCGTGGCAAGGTTGGCGAAGCGCCGATCACGCCGGACTTCGTATTGCGGCTCGGCTATGCAGCGGGCAAGGTGCTCGGGGGCGCGGATCGATGGGCGCAGCGCGCTTCGCGGCCAACCGTTCTCATCGGCAAGGACACGCGGGTGTCGGGTTACATGCTGGAAGCGGCCCTGGAGTCGGGTTTTTCCGCTGCGGGCGTTGACGTCATGCTTGCCGGACCGATACCTACACCGGGCGTCGCGTACCTCACGCGCGCGCTGCGGCTCGCTGCGGGCGTGGTGATCAGCGCGTCGCATAATCCGTACTATGACAACGGCATCAAGTTTTTCTCTGCCGACGGCAACAAGCTTCCCGACGAAGTCGAACTGCAAATCGAGTTGCAACTCGATGAACCCATGTCGTGCGCGCCGTCCGAGTTGCTTGGCAAGGCCCGTCGACTGGACGATGCACGGGGCCGCTATATCGAGTTCTGCAAGAGCACGTTCCCGGCGAGTTTTGACCTGCACGGGTTGAAGGTGGTGGTGGATTGTGCGAACGGCGCAGCATACGACGTGGCGCCCCAGGTGTTCCATGAACTCGGTGCGGAAGTGGTCACGATCGGGGTGTCGCCGAACGGCTTCAATATCAACGATGGGTTCGGCGCGACTGCGCCCGATGCGCTCGTACGGGCGGTCAAGGAGCATGGCGCCGATATCGGCATTGCGCTGGATGGCGATGCAGACCGGTTGCAGGTCGTCGATGCGTTGGGCCGCCTCTACAACGGCGATGAATTGCTGTATGTGCTGGTGAAGGACCGCATTGCGACCGATGGCCGTGTGGACGGTGCGGTCGGGACGTTGATGACGAATATGGCGGTCGAGGTCGCGCTCAAAGACGCGGGCGTGCAATTCGTGCGCGCGGCGGTCGGCGATCGCTACGTGCTTGAGAAATTGCGTGAGAACAACTGGTCGCTGGGCGCGGAGGGATCCGGGCACATTTTGTCGCTGGATCGGCATTCCACAGGCGATGGCATTGTCTCGGCGCTGCTGGTCCTGGCTGCGATCAAGCGCAGTGGCAAGACGCTGGCCGAGTTGCTTGACGGCGTGACGCTTTTTCCCCAGAAGTTGATCAATGTGCGGATGGGCCCGGATGCCGACTGGAAGAGCAGTGACGCGATCAAGCGCGCTATTGCCGATGCGGAGCGTTCGCTTGAGTCGAGCGGTCGTGTGCTGATTCGCGCGTCTGGAACGGAGCCGGTGCTGCGCGTGATGGTGGAAGCTGCGTCGCAGGCGGATGCCGTCAGGCACGCGGAGGGCATCGCGAAGGTCGTGAAGGAAGCGACGACTTAAGCGGGGGAACAGAGATCAAAGCGATCAAAGCAACATCAAGAACGCCACGGTATGCTCCGTGGCGTTTTTGCGTAGGAGTGGCCCTGTGCGACGGCTCGGCAACGCACAGTTGGTGTTCCAAAAGCTGAGGCACAGCGCCAAACCCTCCCCGCGAGTCTTTCAGTCCGAAAGCCCTTTGTCACTCCAGCTTCACCATTCGTCATCCGAATGTCACATTCAGAACCTATCCTTCGCGGTGTCGAGTTACTTGCTCACAACCCTGGAGATCACATGAAATTGATGCACACCGCGCTTGCAGGAATCGTTGGCGCAATGTTCGCCATGTCGGCGCAGGCCGCTGACATTACCGGCGCGGGAAGTACTTTTGCGGCACCGATTTACACCAAGTGGGCCGACACGTATCAGAAATCGGGCGGTGGCAAGGTCAACTACCAAGGTATCGGTTCGTCGGGCGGCATCAAGCAAATCGTCGCGAAGACGGTGGATTTCGCTGGCTCGGACGCACCGTTGAAAGACGACGAACTCGAAAAGCAGGGGCTTTTCCAGTTTCCGACGGTCGTTGGCGGCGTGGTTCCGGCGATCAACGTGCCGGGCGTGAAGGCAGGCGAGATGACGCTGTCGGGTGAAGTTCTCGGCGACATCTACCTGGGCAAGATCAAGAAGGGGAACGACCCGGCAATCGTCGCGTTGAATCCGAAGCTGAAGC
>NZ_JBAUSA010001373.1:0-4195 GCF_049581465.1 Caballeronia sp.
GGCTGGGCGAGCCCGGTGTATATCGACTGCCGCAAGCTGATTTCGTATCCGCGCGTGCGTCGTGGCCTGATGGAAATGGCCGAGACGACCATTTTGCGCGATGTCGGCTACGAACAGATCGACGCAGTTGCAGGCGGAGAAACCGCCGGCATTCCGTTCGCTGCGTGGTTGTCGGACCGTTTGATGGTGCCAATGCAATATGTACGCAAGAAGCCAAAGGGGTTCGGCCGAAATGCGCAAATCGAAGGTTTGCTGACCGAAGGCCAGCGCGTGTTGCTCGTGGAGGACCTGACTACGGACAGCCGCAGCAAGATCAATTTCATCAATGCGCTGCGTACCGCAGGCGCAACGGTGAACCACTGCTTCGTGCTGTTTCACTACAACATTTTCAAGGAAAGCGTGTCGGTGTTGAAGGACATCGACGTGGACCTGCACGCGCTCGCAACGTGGTGGGACGTGCTGCGCGTGGCGAAGGAAGCAGGCTATTTCGAAGCGAAAACGCTCGATGAAGTCGAAAAATTCCTGCATTCGCCTGCGGAATGGTCGGCAGCGCACGGTGGCGTGACAGGAACACCGCAGTAATTCATATTCTGAATTGATTGCATAAGTTGAAAAGCCGCTCGTTTAAGAAACGAGCGGCTTTTTTATTCGAATTAATTTCGAATTATCCGATCTTTCCCGGCGTGGCGTCGTCCAGATTTCCATCGCCTATGTATGCAGAAAGATTCAATAACCCATTACTCTGCGCATATTGAAACAATTCGGAATCTCGTTCGATTCCGAGTTTTCGCATGGCCGTATTTTTTTGTGTGCTAATTGTTTTGATACTGCGTTTCAACTGCTCCGCTATTTCAGTGATGGTCATGCCGGAAACAAATAACCGTACCACTTCGAGCTCGCGTTTCGATAAAACCACGTCACGCTGCTGACCGCTCGCGGACAAACCCATGCTGTCCAGCGCAAGACGCACCGAAGGCCCGATATATTCCTGACCGCGCATGACGTGAACGACAGCGAGGCCAATGTGGCTGAGATCGTCGGATTTATTGATGACCGCCGTCACACCCACTTCACGCAGGCGTTTAAGCAGCGCAGGGTTTTCCAGCATGGTCAGCACAACAATGCGCACCGTCGGAAACTGCCTGCCGATATAGCCCAGCAGCGGCATGCCGTCGCCATATTGACCGCCGGGCATGGCCAGGTCGGACACCACCACATCGCACGGCGACTTTTGCAGAAGTTGAATTAATTCGGTCGATTGTCGCGCTTGACCTACCACTTCGACTTCAGGGAATTTCAATAAGGCCTGCGCAGCACCGAACAAAATCACAGGATGGTCGTCGGCAATAATGACTTTTATCCGTTGACCCATTATTTTCCCCTCGCTCGTAATTGGACAGATTCCCTCGGCATTATAGACAATGCGTTACCTTTCATTCCATTGTCCTTTCAGCTAGGGGATCGAAATCGTGGGCGTAGGCCGAAGCCCTCTTGTTGCATTGCGCTAAATCGCGGCCGGAACATTTGAAAAAAATTGTTCCCGCGCGCAATGTTAAACTTGAATCTGTCAATAAGCCCATTTCTGAGACAAAATACATCGTTACAGTAGGTGAAACGGCCGTATCAGGCTGCGCCCGTGACAGGAGATTTCGCACCATGCGCTTGGCATGCCAGCTTGTGCGTTTTGTTGTGTACCGCTTGATTGTGGTGTACGTAGGCTTGCTCGGACTCGCTAGACGTTCAATGTGGCTTCCGGTTTTCTGCGCCGCGATGGTATCAAATGCGCCGGGTGCGGTCGCCAAAGATTTGTCCGCCGTCGCCGGTTCTGTGCCATTTGCGCTAACAAGCACCGACATACCGGCGGCTGGACAGGTACCGCTTGCGCTCGTCTTCGACCAGGACGATTGCAAGGGCGGCAATCACTCCCCCGAACTTTCCTGGCATGGCGCGCCGGCGGCCACCCAGAGTTTCGCCGTCACCGTGTTCGACCCGGACGCACCGGGCCGCGGCTGGTGGCACTGGGCCGTGGCCGCCATTCCCGCCACGGTTTCCCAGTTGCCCGCCAACGCCAGCGCATCGGGCGCGCTGCGAAAAATGGGAGCGGTGGAATCGCGCAACGACTTCGACATCGACGGTTACGGCGGCCCGTGCCCGCCGCCGGGCAAGCCGCATAGATACATCATCACCGTCTACGCGCTCGACACAATTGACCTGCATCTTCACCAGGGAAGCCCATCGTTGATGTTCGAACACGAGATCCGCACCGCGACCATCGCGACGGCCCAACTCGTGGTCACCTACGGCCGCTAAATTTGGCTTTGCTAGACTTGGCCGCGTCGGATGACCGGCCTTCCTTCGCCGGTTATGGCTTATAACGCGACGGCCCCGCTACCCGTGCACAAGGCGCCCCGCCTTTTGCCCCGTGGGATAGGAAAGATATGTCAAAAATTGTCATCGTTTATCACAGTGGCTATGGCCACACGAAAAAAGTGGCCGAGGCGGTCCTCGCCGGCGCGCGCGACGCGGGCGCGCAAGCGAAATTGCTAGCCGTCGGGGACCTGGACGAGGCTGGCTGGGCTGAACTCGACGCCGCTGACGCGATCATCTTCGGTGCGCCGACGTACATGGGTGGCCCGTCGGCGGACTTCAAGAAGTTCGCCGATGCCAGTTCGAAGCCTTGGTTTTTGCAGTCCTGGAAGGACAAGATCGCGGCCGGCTTCACCAACTCGGCGACCATAAACGGCGACAAACACTCGACCATTGCTTACCTCGTCACGCTCGCGATGCAACACGGCATGATCTGGGCCGGGATGGGCATGATGCCCTCGAATACGAAAGCGGCCACGCGCAGCGACCTGAACTACATCGGCGGCTTTACTGGCTTGCTCACGCAATCTCCGGCCGATGCTTCGCCCGACGAAGCGCCGCCGCCCGGCGATCTGGAAACGGCGAAGGCGTTCGGCGCCCGGATCGCTGCCGTCACCTCCCGCTGGCACGCGAAGTAGGATTGTTTTTAGGCCAATCGGCCAACGCGCCCGGCAATGTCATCGCTTTGTCGGCCAGGCGCATTAAAATAGCGTTTTGACTGCGGCCGGCCGACATGACGCTGGCGCCATCGAACCCAGCGAGAGCGAGAAACGAGATGACCACCAAAGTATTTGTCGACGGACAGGAAGGCACCACCGGCCTGAAGATTTTTGAATACCTGTCGGAGCGGCATGACATTGAGGTGTTGCGTATCGAAGAGTCGCGCCGCAAGGACGTGGAAGAGCGTCGCAGGCTGATCAACGCGTCGGACGTGACGTTTCTTTGCTTGCCGGACGTGGCGTCGCGCGAGTCGGTATCGCTGGTCGATGCCGGCAATCACCGCACGGTGGTGATCGACGCGAGTACGGCATTTCGCACCCAGGACGACTGGGCGTACGGCTTGCCGGAACTGATGCCGGCCCAGCGCGAGCGCATGCGCAGCGCCAAGCGCATCGCCGTGCCGGGATGCCACGCTTCGGCGTTCCTGCTGGCCATGAAGCCCCTGATGGCGGGTGGTCTCGTTTCCCCGGATTTCGCCGCACACGCGTACTCCATCACGGGCTACAGCGGCGGTGGCAAGAAAATGATCGCCGACTACGAAGCGGGCGGAAACGACCGGCTCACGAGCCCCCGCCCTTACGCGCTCGGCCTCACGCATAAGCACTTGCCGGAAATGGCTGTCCGCTCGGGTTTGAAACACGCTCCGGTGTTCACGCCGATCGTCGGCAATTTCCTGAAGGGATTGGCCGTCACCACGTACTTCTCGCCCAATCAACTCGCCCGGAGCGCCAAGCCGCAGGACATACAGGCGTTGCTCGCTGAGTACTACGCCAACGAACCGTTCGTGCGCGTCTTGCCGTTCAATGCCGAAAGCAATCTGGACGACGGTTTCTTCGATGTCCAGGCTTGCAACGACACGAATCGTGTCGACCTGTTCGTGTTCGGCAGCGAAGAGCGGTTCGTCACGCTCGCGCGCCTCGATAACCTGGGCAAGGGCGCTTCGGGCGCGGCCATCCAGTGCATGAACCTCGCAATCGGCGCCCCCGAAGAAGCTGGCCTGAAACGCTGACCTGATCCACCCGAAGCGCGTCCTGGCGCTTCGAAAAAAGAAAACCGGTTCGCAGCTACCGCGCGACCCGGTTTTTTTTCGCCTGCGCCCTACGCATGC
>NZ_JBAUSA010001374.1:0-1608 GCF_049581465.1 Caballeronia sp.
CGCGGTGAAAGTCGTGGAGCGCATGCTTGCCGACCGGTTCGCCGGGCTACGGGCCGGCGAGATCGACCTGCAGCTGGCCGAGTTCCCGGCCGACGAGCCCGACATCGCCACCGGCCCGATCCTGTTCCGAGAGCAGCGCGCGCTCCAGGTCCCACTCGGCCATCCGCTTGCCGCCAGAAAGTCAGTCACGCTCGAGGACTACGGCAACTGCGAGGTCATCACCATCGAGAACGTGCCCGACTACTTCCTCGACTACCACGTGCCGCGCCGTACGCCGTCGGGGCGGCCCGTCCGTCGGGGGCCGAAAGTCACCTCCTTCCAGGAGGTGCAGTCGATGATCGCCGCAGGCAAGGGAGTCCAGCCCCTGGCCTTGCGCGCGGCGGCCTACCACGGTCGACCGGACACCGTCATCATCCCCTTCGACGACGCTCCGCCGATCGAATACGGCTTCACCTGGCTCGCCGACGGCGACAGCGCGAAAATCCAGGCGTTCATCCGCACAGTTCTCGACGTCGCAGGACGCGACGGATGCGACGAGCCCGGCCCGCTGGGAACTTGAGCAGAAGCACATTCTGATGATCAAGATCTCGTCCGGGAGGGCCTTCGGGTGCCGCTTGAGGCCGAGCCGGATTTCCGGGTTACCGGCGAGGCCTGGCGACGGGAACGCCGCACTGGCCGAAGTGCGGCGCGCCGACCCAGACGTCGTGCTCATGCTGATACGCGCGGAGCCGACCAGCCGACGCGCCCCACGCATCAGTCCCAGCTAGCCAGCCGTTCCCGAGAGATGCGCGCCGTCGAGGACGACGTGGGTGGCGGGGCACGGATCAGTAGCACGGCTAGTTACTGGAAGGCCTCAACCGCCTCCACCGCCCGAAGCAGGCTGGCCGGTGACGGCCTGTATCTCCCGCTGGCTCATCTCCGCCAGCGGCAGGTTGTCGTAGTTGCTGAGGATGACGCCGACCCAGCCGGTGTACGGGTAGATGTTCAAGTTGGCGCCGGTACCGGGGTTGGCACCGGCGCGCCCGAACACAGCGCCCGAAGATATGTTCCTGGACGTAGTCCCAGTACGTCGTGCCGGCCACGGCCTCGACGATCTGCGCGGGGATGGCGATATGGGCGCCTTCGTGGCCGGTGGGAGTGCCGGGGGCGGCCACCAGCTTCGCCTGCCGGGCCTACTGCTCGTAGTACTCGCGCACCTCCTGCCGGCTGTAGAAGATGCGTTGCACGTCCACGTCCGGGCCGCTCAGCCCGGAGGTGCCAGAGAGCAGGTTGTGGATGTTCACCTGCTGAGCGATGTCCTTGGCGTACCCCGTCAGGTAGGTGCCCACGGTGTCCGACACCTTCACCCTGCCCTGCTGCGCCAACCGACGTCTCCGACCACCAGCGCGACGCGGCATCCCATCGGTATAGAAGGCGATGATGCTTCCTACGGGAATGGGGATGTCGGTGCTCTCGAACGTCTCGTGCCCGAGGAACCTGGTCGCCAGTCATGAGCGACGACTCGCTTTGCCTCACCGGCCCAACTGGCGCCTCTCCGAGCCCCCCGTGCCCGCCGACGCCACCGAGGCCGCGGCCATGGCCGTGCCCATCGGAGCCACGCCATAAGTG
>NZ_JBAUSA010001375.1:0-2273 GCF_049581465.1 Caballeronia sp.
GTATTCGCGGTTTGAACGCGTTTCTTTGCTTCGTTTCTTTTCGCGTTTGAAAAGAAATGAAGTCCCGCCCCGGATAGGGGCTAACAGAAATAAGCAAGAAAATCCGACTTAAGCAGAACGACCACGCAAGTAGAAGGACTCAATCCTAGCCCCACACTCGCCGCGAACAGAACCCCATCCACTCCCGCCCCACCTCCCTGCACGCAAGGTCCCTCAAGCCTCAAACGCCCAAGCGGCCCAGCGTATACCCTCGATATGTGCCGACCAGGGCATCAAAGGAGCCGATTTCATCGCGTTCTATTCTTGCCTGATTCTCCAGCGACTCCGCCGATAGCGCCAACATCTGACGCTCAGCGTCCTCACCAAGCGGACGGCTGCGGAAATACTCCGCATGCTTCTGGCTGAGCGTGAGCGCAAAGGTATTGAAACCCTGCTTTTTGTCCCGCATGGTGGCAAGCACGCGCGCCGACGGCGTCAGCGATACATCCGCGACCCGCGCTCGCTGCGTCGCCATGGCCCGCACGTGTTCGTCGGTCCCGTGCAGTGTGTCGAGCGCCTGAGCTACCGGCTCCATGGCATCCAGCAATCCCTCGGCCCAGCCGCGCATGGATACTTCGCTGCCATCGCGTAACAGCGTCAGCCCCGGCTTGCGCCCTTCGGTCGTGATGCGCGCGAAGTTTTCATTGGCCTCTTCACTGGCCGCACGCGGCAGCAGCGGACTGTCGTCGAGTGCGCAATACAGCAGATAGACGTCCATGAAGCGCGATGTTTCCAGCGTGATGCCTGTCGGTTCGAACGGATCGATGTCGAGGCAACGCACTTCGATGTACTGCACTCCCCGCGCCGATAACGCGTGCAACGGCCGCTCTCCCGGCTCCGTGACGCGCTTTGGCCGAATGGTCGAATAGAACTCGTTCTCGATCTGCAGTACGTTGGTGTTGATCTGGACCCATTCGCCATCGCGCTGCGTGCCGATCGCCTGGTACGGCGGATACGGCTTGCTGACGGCTTTCGCGAGCACCTCGAGATAACCGTCGAGCGTGTCGTAACTCGGCAGCAGCGCAGCCTGCGCCGGATTGTTGGTGTAGCCGAGATCGCTCATCCGCAAGCTGGTGGCGTAGGGCAGATAAAGCGTGTTCGCGTCGAAGGTTTCAAGCGTGTTCGGGCGGTCGCGGAGGAACTGCCGGTTGAGTGCGGGCGACGCGCCAAACAGATACATCAGCAGCCAGTTCGAGCGGCGAAAGTTGCGAATCAGCGCGAAATATCGTTCGGACTGGAAATCGACCATGGACTCGGCGCTGCGGTTGTCGAGCGCGGCCCACGCGCGCCACACGTCCTCGTCCAGCGAATAGTTGAAGTGAATACCGGCAATACATTGCATCGTGCGACCGTATCGCATGGACAAACCGCGCCGGTAGACGTGCTTCAACATGCCGATATTCGAGGTCCCGTACCACGCGATCGGAATGTCCTGATCGGCAGGAAGAGGGCCCGGCATGGACTCGTTCCAGAGCAATTCGTCGCCGAGATGCTCATAAGCAAAGCGATGCAACTCATCCAGCCGTTCCATGGTCATTGTGACGTCGGGATCGGCGGGCGTGATCAACTCGACCAGCGCCTCGGAATAATCAGTCGTGATCAACGGATGCGTCAGCGCCGAGCCAAACGCAGGCGGATGCGGCGTGGTGGCGAGCGTGCCATCGCTCCTCACGCGCAGACTCTCCTTTTCGATACCGCGCAAGCCGCGCCGCAACGCCGCACCATGTGGACCAGTGGCCAGCGCGGACAGGCGCCGCAGGAGCGCGCTGTTGGAAGGAGAAGGGGAATTCGAGTTTGGCATTGACGGCGTTTGCGGTCGGGCGCGAGCAGCAAGGCGCCCAACAAGGATTTTCGGGTAGCGGGCACTTTAACATCTCGGTGTAAGCCGTGCTTGAACCCTTGCTGGATAAGGGTTTAGGCGGCTTTCGCCTAAGCGGTTTGAAAGGGCTTGCCGCCACCAGAACGGCCCAACGCCTAGCCAAGCGGCGTCCATCGAGTCAATCATCCGCCCTTCGCCGCTCCGACGCGATCCGCGATCTCGTTCCAGACATGCAGCGCGGCGTAGGCGCGATACGGCCGCCAGTGTTCAGCGCGGGCGCGCAACGTGGCGGCCTTGGCCATCGATGGATCGCGTGCCACCAATGCCTGCAAGAGAATCAGGTCGGTACCTGGCCACGCATCGGCGTCGCGCAGCGCGCGCATCGCGACATATTCCACGGTCCAGGGTCCAATAC
>NZ_JBAUSA010001376.1:0-1704 GCF_049581465.1 Caballeronia sp.
GGTCGCAACAAGCGCTCGACCTTCTGGGCAAAGTGCTCATCGACCCAGCCAGCCGCGTGCTGGTTGAAACGCCTACTTACCTCGGCGCGTTGCAGTCGTTTTCGCTTTACGAGCCGCACTACGTCCAGATCCCCACCGACGACCACGGTCTCATGCCTGAAAGGCTCGACGCCACGCTGACCGCTGGCGCTCGCTTGCTTTACGCGCAGCCGAATTTTCAGAATCCGACCGGTCGCCGCCTGCCGCTCGAACGCCGGGTTGCACTCGCCGCGTTCGCACAACGGGCCGCGTTCCCGGTGATTGAAGATGATCCTTACGCCGCGCTCGACTATGCGGGTGCCCCGCTTCCGACGCTGCTGTCGCTCGCGCCCGATCACATCGTGCATCTGGGTTCGTTTTCGAAAGTGCTGGCCCCTGGGCTGCGCGTGGGTTACATCATTGCGCCCGAAGAGCTGCACTTCAAACTGGTGCAGGCGAAGCAGGCAACCGATCTGCATACGCCAAGCCTCACGCAGCGCATCGTGCATGAAGTCATCAAGGACGGGTTCCTCGATACGCACATTCCGACAATCCGCGCGCTCTACCGCGACCAATGCGCAGCCATGCTCGCGGCTCTCGAACGCTACATGCCTGCAGGTGTCGAATGGAATCAGCCGGAAGGCGGCATGTTCGTGTGGGTGAAGCTGCCCGAACATATCGACACCATGAAATTGCTGGAACTATCGATCGAGCAGCACGTCGCATTCGTGCCGGGGGCGCCGTTCTTCGCCAACGAGGCAGAGCACAATACGTTTCGCCTGTCGTTCGTCACGGTGCCGCCGGCCAAGATCGACGAAGGCGTGGCAAAGCTGGCCGCGCTGGTCCGGGCTCAGGCCTGACATCGCCGAGCGTGTTTGTGTCGCAGTTGCGTGGCTGTCGTCCAGGGATCGGCGCCTGCTTTAAAGCACATCGCGCATGCGCCGGAAGTGACCGGTCATGCGTTTCGTTCTCACCCACTTATCAGGGAGCACCGCATGGCCCAGCAAAACGTTTATGACAAGCTGAAGGAACTCGGTATCGAATTACCGACTGCCGGCGCGCCCGCTGCCGCTTACGTAATGAGCGCGCAAAGCGGCAATACGGTCTACCTGTCCGGCCATATCGCGAAGAAGGACGGCAAGGTCTGGGCGGGCAAGCTCGGCGACAGCCTGACCACCGAGGACGGCCGTGCCGCAGCCCGTTCCATCGCGATCGACTTGTTCGCGACGCTGCACACGCATGTCGGCGATCTGAACCGCGTGACACGCATTGTGAAAGTAATGAGCCTGGTCAACTCGACACCCGATTTCACCGAGCAGCATCTGGTCACCAACGGCGCATCGGAACTCATCGCCGATGTATTCGGCGAGCGCGGCAAGCACGCACGTTCGGCTTTCGGCGTAGCGCAGATTCCGCTGGGCGCGTGCGTCGAAATTGAACTGATCGCCGAAGTGAACTGATCTTCGGAGGAGCGCAATGCAACGGGAGGCCACCGCGCTATGTCGCGGTAAGCTTTGCAGCATTGCGCTCACCACGTTCCCGATACCGCCCGGCATCGGGAATTGAAGTAGCCCCGCCGTCTATCTTCGCGCCTATATCACGACGCGCAAGCCATCAAGATTGAACACGGGAACGTGAGTTTTTCCCAATCTTCGTTGCATGTTGTTGTACCTCTGCGCGTATACC
>NZ_JBAUSA010001377.1:0-3181 GCF_049581465.1 Caballeronia sp.
ACACGGTCGAGGCAGGAAGGCGCGGCGCGACTAATCCTTTCCTTCCCCATGACCCGGACCTCTTTGTCGCCGATCTCTCGGACACTCACCTCGCGCTGCTCAATAAGTTCAACGTCTTCGACCATCATCTCCTGATCGTCACCCGTTGTTTCAAACGGCAGGAAACGCTGCTCGACCTGACGGATTTTTCAGCATGGGTCGGTTGCATGGCCGAGTTCGATGGCCTGGGCTTCTACAACGGGGGCGCGCAGGCCGGCGCGAGTCAACGCCACAAGCATTTGCAGATCGTGCCGCTGCCGCTCGGAGGATCAGGGCCGCCGCTCCCGATCGAGTCTGTCCTTGCGTCCGCGTGCATGGACGGGCCGATCGGAGCGGTTCCCGGCCTGCCGTTTCGGCATGCGTTCGCCCGTCTGGCATTGGGCCCTCCCGCTTCGCGGCACGCAGCACAGGCCGCTTTCGATTGCTATCGCGCGTTACTTGAGGCTGTTGACCTGAAGGGGATCGAGGTGGACGGCGAACACCACCAGTCGGCCCCGTACAACCTGCTCGTCACCCGCCGATGGATCATCCTCGTACCGAGGTCTGCGGAATGCGTGGAGGGAATTTCGGTGAACGCGCTGGGGTTCGCGGGCTCGCTTTTCGTGCGCGACGCAGCGCAGATGCAAGTGGTCAAGAGACTCGGCCCGATGACCGTGCTGCAGCGAGTCACTGTTCCCACGGGCAAGATAGGTCAGGTCGTGCACCGTTAGACCAGACGCTGCCAAAGAGCCTCAAGCTCGCTAAAGTGATTCCCCGTACGCTTGATTTCACCTCAATCCCATCGATCATCACGCACCTGAACCACGCCCGCTTCGATCCGCACTGGGAACGCCACCACGTCCTCATAAGCCGGGGGTGCCAACACCTTCCCCGTCCTGATGCAAAACCGCGCACCGTGGCGCGGACAAATCACAACGTCGCCTTCCACCGCACCACCCGTCAGGAAGCCGCCGTCGTGCGGACAGATATCCTCAATCGCATAGCAGGTGCCGTCAAGGTTGAACACGGCCACTTGCGCGCCGTCGACCTCGACGCTGCGAACAGCCCCGGCCGGGAAATCCTCGATCGCGGCGACATCGACCCAGTCAGACATATCACAGCATCCCCAATTGCAGGCGTGCCGCGTCCGACATCCGCTCTCGTGACCACGGCGGATCCCACACCAGTTCAACGTGTACGTCGTTCACACCGCTCACCAGGTAGACAGCGTCCGCAACCGTCGCCGGGAAAGTCTGCGCGACGGGGCAGCCTGGTGCGGTCAACGTCATGCGGATCTCGACGCGGCCTTCGGCTTCGTCTGCATCGAGACCATAGACCAGACCCAGGTCGTAGATGTTGACCGGAATCTCCGGGTCGAACACGGTGCGCAGTGCGTCGATCACGCGTTCTTCAAGACGTTCTGTCGTTGCGCCGCTGCCCGGTTGTGCAGCCTCAAGACGCTTCAGCCAATCGAATGTGTTCATGGTGTGCCTCACTCTGTCGAAACCGGTCGGTCCTGATCGTGCAGCGCGGCATGCAACGTGTGCCACGCAAGCGTCGCACACTTCACGCGCGTGGGAAATTCACGCACGCCGGACAGCACGGCCAGCTTGCCCAACTCAGGCGCGGCGATCGCCTGCCCTGCGGCAGGCGTTGTCACCATCTCGTGAAAGCTTCCGAACAGCGCTTCGGCCTGTGCCTGCGTCTTGCCTTTTAGCGCCTCGGTCATCAGCGACGCGGACGCTGTCGCGATCGCGCAGCCCTCGCCTTCGAAACTCGCCTCCTTCACGACTCCATCCTCGACTCGCAGATACAGCGTGATCCGGTCGCCGCACAACGGGTTGTAGCCTTCTGCCTTGTGATTGGCGTCGGGCAGTCCATGACGGTTACGCGGCCGCCGATAGTGGTCGAAGATGACTTCCTGATATAGATCCCTCAGATCGCTCATAAGCCGAACACCTCCTTGACCTTGCCGATACCTTCGATCAGCACGTCGATATCCTCGCGCGTGTTGTAGAGGGCGAGTGACGCGCGCACCGTCGCCGGTACGCCGAAGCGCTGCATCACCGGCATTGCGCAGTGATGGCCCGCACGCACGGCGACGCCGTGATGATCGAGAATCGTACCGACATCATGCGCATGCACGCCGTCGAGCACGAATGACAGGATGCTCGCTTTGTCGCCTGCGGTACCGATGAGTCGCAGGCCCGGTATTACCTGCAATGCATCCGTTGCATAAGCGAGCAGATCCGTCTCGTGCGCGGCGATGACTTCCATGCCGATGCCATCGATATAGTCGAGCGCCGTGCAAAGGGCAATCGCGCCGGCAATGTTCGGTGTGCCGGCTTCGAACTTCCACGGAATCGCGTTGTATTCCGTTTTCTCGAACGTCACCGAACGGATCATGTCACCCCCACCCTGCCACGGCGGCATGGCCTCAAGCAACGCAGCCTTGGCATACAGCACGCCAATACCCGTCGGCCCGTACACCTTATGCCCCGAAAACGCGTAGAAATCGCAATCGAGCGCGCGGACGTCGACCGGTAGATGCGCGATCGCCTGTGCGCCATCCAGCAGCACCGGCACGCCCTTCGCGTGGGCAGCTCCAACGATGCGCTCTACCGGAGTAATGCTGCCGAGCGCGTTAGCCAGATGTGTAATCGCGACGAGCCGTGTGCGTTCACTTAACAAGCGCTCATACGCATCGGCATCGAGTGCGCCGCTGTCGTCGATCGGTACGACTTTCAGCACCGCGCCAGTCTGCTCGCAGACCAACTGCCACGGCACGATGTTCGAATGGTGCTCCATCGCGCTGATCAGGATTTCGTCGCCGGGCTCGAGCCGTGGGCGCGCGTAGCTCTGGGCGACGAGATTGATCGCTTCGGTCGTGCCACGTACGAAGACGATCTCCTCCGGACGCGGCGCATTGATGAAACGTGCAACCTTCCCCCGTGCTGCTTCGTATGCGTCCGTCGCGCGCTGCGACAGCAGATGCACGCCGCGGTGAACGTTGGCGTTGCTATGCCGGTAGTAGGCACTTTCGGCGTAGATGACCGAGGCAGGCTTTTGCGTAGTTGCGCCATTGTCGAGATAGACCAGTGGCCGGCTATGCACGCGCTCGCCAAGAATCGGAAAATCGGCTCGCCAGTGCGCGACATTGCGC
>NZ_JBAUSA010001378.1:0-13303 GCF_049581465.1 Caballeronia sp.
CCTGTGCCTGTGCCTGTGCCTGTGCCGGTGCCTGTGCCAGTGATCGTGCCAGTGCCTGTGCCGACGTAAATGCCGATTGCTGTGCAAACAAGCTCGCCAATCCTGGTGTGGATGCCGATGCCGGCACTGATGCCGCCGCGACTACCACCCCGCTGAGCGCCGCCGCCATTAACCGTGCCGACCGCGTTTTCCGCAAGCCAGCGCTGACACGTATGCCAGTAGCCGGTCGATGCGCACCATGAGACAGATCACTAATCATTTCAGCCTGCCTCACGACAACGACCACAATCGTAGATCAGTCGCCCGCGCAGCCTTTACTGGAGCCGCTAAAGGTGTGCTGCGTTTGCGTTCAAAGAGCTTGTATCCAGTGCCCGCTTTCTCACTAATGGTGTCACGCTTAGCGGGGACCTCGTTTAATATCTTTTTATATTTCCTTTTCATGATTTATACGCATTCCTAATATATTGATTGGTTTTCAAAATTACGGCGGATTCAACATATTTCGGAACCGCACCTCTTACAAACGCCAGGTCAACAGCGAGGCTGCCCCGAAAAAAATGGTCACGCAAACGTGCTCTCGCCTTGCCCTAAGCTTTCCTCTAGTCGTATTTTATTGGGAGTCCATGAGAATACTCATAGGCGCAATCCCAAAGAAACCATCGGAAGCGGGATACGATCAGTTCAACTCGAACGGCCACCATGACACGAAAAAATGGCGATTCCAAAATTCGGATCGCCCTTCTCACTTGGTGAAACAACAGGTTTTAGAACTCGTAGCCCACTTGAGCACGCCAGCGTCGCATCAAACCACAATCAGGCGACGAAACGGCGCGCGCCATAATATCGCGTGGTCCAATAGACGCTTTTCATCGACTCGACGCGAATGAACGCGCCTGTTTTCGGCGCGTGGATGAACTGTTGCGCGCCAACGTAAATCCCGACGTGTGTCGCTTCACCTCGAGGCGTGTTAAAAAATACGAGATCGCCAGGATGCAAATCTGGTTGCGCCACTGCGCTACCTTTCTGGCTGATCTGCGCCGAGAGTCGCGGCAATCGCATACCCGTCACTTTCTGATAGACGTAACGTACAAAACCACTGCAATCGAGCCCCTCCTCCGGCGTGTTTCCTCCCCAAAGGTACGGTGTTCCGATCATGGTTTCGGCCTTTTTCACTACGCTGGCGAGCTGCGCCCCTGCAACACCGTGAACGTGTGCGTTACCCTGCGCGACCGGCTCCTGGTCAGGCATGATTCGCTGTGCAATCGATTCGCTGTCGAGCGCATCAAGTTCGCTCATCTGAATGGATTCCGATGTCACACTCGTGATGCCCACTTTGACGATAGTCGTATTCGCCGAGGCAGTCGAAAACAGAAGGCTGCTGCAGGAGATCACCGCTAGCCGCGCTGGGAATCGCTTGATTGTAGAAACGATGCGGCTGGCTTGCCTATCGCAGTCACCCGACATCCGAGAAATAAAGGTGCTCATCTCAGCCCGCCTTCGCGTTCGCACGCACGGCTGTGAACGCATCGCGAGGACCGTCGAAACCGATCACGCCATCGGCGAGGACAATGACCCGGTCCACGAGCGAAAGCAGATTCCCCCGGTCCGTCAGCAACACGACCGTGGTAGCGGGTGTCATCCGGCTGCGCGCCAGCTCCATGAACGCCTTCTCGGTCGAACCGTCGAGGTTCGATGTGGGTTCATCGAGCAGCCAGATCGGGCGCTGCGTGAGGGCGAGCCTCGCCATCGCGAGCATCTGGCGTTGCGCGGACGTGAGGCGCGCGGGCATCTTGTCGAAACGCGTATGCAGGCCGTTCGGCAGCATTGGTGCGAGCCATTGCAGCGGAGCACGATTGAGCGCCGCGAGGCACGCCTCGTCGGTCTCCGGCGTTTCCGCCGATAAATATTCGCCGAGCGTGTCGCCGAGCAGCATGCCGTCCTGACCCATGTAGTGGGTCTGATAACTGAGCGCTTCAGCACGCCGTCCATTCAGCCGCTGGCCGTTGAAGCGAACCTGTCCCTGCTCCGGGGGCATGAGCCCGAGCAGGATATGCGCGAGCGTGCTTTTGCCGGATGCCGGTGCGCCGATGATCGCGACCTTCTCGCCCGGCAGGATCTTCAGGTCGATATCGCGTAACAGCGGCTGGTCCGGCATATACGAAAACTGGAGATCGACAGCACGCCAACCCTGTTCACCCGCTACCGCCTGAACGCTATTCGCCTCGACGTTCAACGCGGCTTCATGCGTGCGGTTGATGCCATTGAACACGGTGCGCAACTGGCGCAGCACCGGTAGCACGCTGACCAGCGCAAACACCGGTTGGCCGAGCCGCCCGGCGAGAATGACGGTCGCGAAAAGCGCGCCGGCTGCCAAATGGCCCCCTTGTAGCAGATAGAACGCCGTGACCACGGTCGCTACCGTCTGAAACGACGACAGTGCCATGAGCGTTGCGTAACAGCGTGCCTGAAGTACGTGCCTGCGTTCTTCCGCCGACGTATTACGCTCCACGTTGCTCAGGAACATCGAGCGCAGCAAGTCGAACGCGCCGCCCGCCGCATACGCCGAAGGTTTCGCCAGCGGTGCAAAGGGCGTGGCCGGTGCTTCCAGGCCGCTATTGCGCAGGTACTTGTCAAAGCGCCACACCGCGAGACACTCGATCATCCAGATGGCGAACGGCACCAGCACGAGGCAGCCCGCGACGATCGCGATCACGACGAAAAACAACCCGCAGAACAGGATATCGATAACCGAACTCGCCGCGAGGCTCCAGAACAACGAACGCGCCTTGGCCCAACCCGTCAGGCCGTTGAGTGTGGCGAGGCCCCAGTCGGTCGTGCGAGATAACGGCGCTCGCACGAGTTGATCGACAATTTGCGGTTCGATATGGCCGCGTACGGATCGCGACAGACCCACCATCACTTTGGCCCGCTCGACGCGAAAGAGATATTCGAGCCCGAACGCGAGCAGCGTTCCGAGTGAAAGAACCCACAGCGACGCATCGGCTTGTGCCGGAATCACGCGGCTGTAGATCGCGTTCATATAAAGCGGAATAACCAGCGCGAAAACATTGAGCGCTAATGTGCCCCACAGCAGTTGCGCCAGAAGCCGCCCTTCCTTGCGCCAGTGGTCAATGAACGTGCTAAACGATAACGCGCCAAGACGCTGGATTTTCACGACGCGGTATAGCAGCCTCGCGCTACGAGACAGGGCGATGCCGGTCGCTGCGGGACCCGGCACGCCCTCGATCAGGGTGCCGTCGCGCATGCTGGCGCACAACCAGCCGTCACTTTCGCCGCGGGCAAGATATACGTCGCCATTAACACGTTCCATGCTCTGGCGCGCCGGCAGGAAATCCAGGCCGTATTCCCGGCCAATGCATTCGAGCAGCGTGGCTTCGCCGCTTGTGCCGGCCAGCGCTGCGCAGGTGCGGCGCCAGCGTTCCTGGGCCAGTTCGCCATGAATTCCAGCGATGGCAATACCGGCAGCCTGGAGAAGAGGCGCTGACGGATATTCATATTGGGAGGTCATTGTTAAGGTCCTTTCTTTCCTGCAACGAGCTCAGCCAAAGGCGCACACGTGCAGAAGAGAATTGCACGCGATCAGTCCTCGATCGCGCGCTGATTTCAAAAATTAGTTATCCAAATTGAAATACCTGATTGAATAAATCTATTTCAAACGTGGAAACAAACTGTGTCTACGGCGTTATTAGTGATTCCAGATCAATTGATGCCCACCCAGTGCGTAGGTATCGGTTGTATGCCCGCTAACTGATTCCGTAGTATGCGTCCATCCTTCCAATGCTGTGTTATGAACCATCGTCACGGTGTCTTTCGTGTTGGTATTCAATGTCAGCGTTTCATTTCCGCGCGAGAGAAAGGTTGAGAAGTCGATGGTGATCTTGTCGGCTGCCGTACTCGTCGAGAAATCGATCTTTTGAATATTCGTTACCTTGGAGAGCATTGCAGCCAGATCGTATGTACCGGCGGCCGATCCGACCTTGTTCAACGCGTCATTTCCTCCACCGCCATCCAGAGCGCTTTTGGTGACGTCTGCCTGCGTGTTGAACGTAAATACGTCGTCGCCCGCCGTGCCGATGATCTTGGCAATGTTTGCGTACGTGTCCGTACCAGCGGCACCACCTTTCATCACTTTGCTGCCCGTCAGGTCGACCGTGATGAAATTGCTCATGCCGGAATAGTCGACTGTCGTGGTGCTGCTGCCGCCTTCGATAGCGTTGCTGGCCTTGCTGGCGAGCAACGTCTTGGTACCGCCGCCGCCCATCCAGAATGTCATGTTGACGCCGTCCTTGCCATGCACCACGTCGCCGTTGTAGTTCGAGCCGACGTATTGCTGGAATCCGGTCACCGTATCCGTCCCCACCTTCACGCCGGTCGACGTAAACTTCTGGATGACCCCCGTGTTGAAATCGGCGTTAGTCGTGTAATTTCCGTACATGGCATACACGTTCGTCGACCCGCCGCCTGCGTCGATGGTGTCGTTGCCGTTGCTCGCGTTGATCCAGTCGCTGATGGTGGCATGACCCTTGATGACGTCATCACCGTCCGAGCCAACGAAGCGGCTGAAGTTCTTGATCGAGTCGGCATCGCGGCCATCGGCGAACGTCACGACTCCCGTTTCAAAATTCGCATTGATGCCGGCCGACGTCGGGCCGTAGCTGATCGATGTCCTGAGGCCGCTTTGCCCAGAAATGCTCTCGCCCGCACCGGTGTACCCCCCGTTAATGTGGTTGCCGCCGCCGTTGACGAACAGATAGTCCTGGCTGGTGGCCGAACCGTTCAGTGTGACGTGGTTCCCGCTCCCCCACATCACGATGTTGTTCATCCCCGTCGAGGTATCCAGCACGTCGATATTCTTGTACGTCGCCTTGCTGCCCGTAGCCGAAGACACCTTGCCGAGCAACCAGTCGACCGAGTTCACACCTTGCACCGCGCCGCTGCGACCGTCCGGCCCAATGGTGTAAGCCATCGCGGCGCCGCCCTTGGCGCCGGCTGTGTCTAGCTCATTGCGGCCCGCTTCGCCGTCGATATCCGTGTTGAACAAGCCACCCTTGAGCACGATCTTGTCGTCGCCGCCACCCGCCCTCACGGTGCCGTCGCCCGACACGACGATCGTGTCGTTGTAGTTCGTCCCGATCAGGTTCCCGAAGGTCCCGGTCAGTACGTCCTTGCCGTTCACGCCCTTCTGCACGAGGCCGGTCGAAGTATCGAGGTTGATCCCCGCGTTAAGTTTCGAATAGTCGAGCGTGTTCGACGCGTCATGACTGGTGAGCGCGTCGTTGCCTTTGGAACCGACAATACGGCCGTTCGTGCCCGTGCCGATATCGATCCGGTTGTTCACGCCGTCGTGCCCTTCGATCACATTGCCGGCCGCATTGCTGCCAACAATGTTCTGGATGCTGGTCAGGCGGTCCGTAAAGCCATAACCGTTCTTCGACGCGACTCCCGAATTCAAGTTGACGTTCACGGCGCCGGTCGCGCCGCTATAGTCGACCGTATTGTTGGTACCCGTTCCGCCGTCGAAGACGTTGTTGCCCTTGCCGCCGGCCATCAGGTTGTCGTTACCGCTCACATAGATCTCGATGCCGCCGCTGCCCCCCCGGATGATGCTGTTGCCGCCCAGCGCGCCGATAATCGCGTCGACGTCGAAAAGACGGTCGACGAAATCGTTACCGACCAGCGCGAGATTACGATCAAGCGTCACTTCAAGACGGCCGCCGCCGGTGTACTCCGTGTAGTCCACGGTGATCTTGCCGCCCCCGGCGCCCCTGACGGTGTTGTTGGCCTCGCCGCTGTAGACGCGCAAATCCCCGGCGCCGCCATACACCATGTTGGTACCGCCGCCGGACGCGTGAAATACACTGTTGCCACCGCCGCTGTGCATCGTGTTGCTGCCCGCATCCGTTCCAACGAAGGTGTCATTGCCCGCGCCTCCATGAAACACGTTGATGCCGCCCCTCGCGTTGAATACGTTGACGCCGTCACCCGCGTAGAACGCGTTCGCGCCGCCGTTGGCATGCACGGTGTTGGAGAGCGCACCGCCAACAATCGTGTTCGTGCCCTGAGTGACATCGAACGTGTTCTTTCCCGCGCCGCCATACAGTTGGTTGGTGCCGGCGTTCGTCACGAAACGCGTGTCACCGTCAGTGCCGATCAGCAGGTTGTTGCTGCCCGCCAGGCCTGTCAAATTGCCGCCGCCCTCGGCCCCGACCACGGCCTGGATGTGGGCGAGCGTGTCCACGCCGCCCCCGGCTTTCACAGCCCTGCCGGTGTTGAGGTCGACGTCGACCGAACCGGTGAGTTCGGCGTAGCTCATTGTGTTGAATCCGCCGCCACCGTCGATCTTGTTGTTCCCCAAGCTGCCGATGATCAGATCGTCGCCCGCGCCGCCGACGATCATATCGTCGCCATTGCCGGTGCGAATGCGGTCGTTATGCGCGGAACCGGTCACATCGAATGCGCCCGTGAAATGATCGGTGCCGGCATTGCCGTTGGCATCGACCCAACCGTTATTCGACGTGATACCACGCGACATGTCGATGTCGACCCCGTTGAGCACCAGCGTGCGTCCGCTTGCACCAAGTGTCACGGTCTCGAACGCCGTTCCGCCGGCGCGAGAATAGTCCAGGAGGTTGTGGCCACTGCCGCCCGTATAGACGTTGTTGCCGCCATTCGCCACGAACGTGTTGTCGCCCGCGCCACCAATGAACTGGTGATCGAAGTTATTGCCAATGAACGTATTAGCGCCTTCACCGCCCTTGATCACCTGGATATTCTCGATGCTATGGACCGTGTCGCCCGACTTCACCCGGCCCATGTCGACCGTGATCTCGCCCGTGGGTGCGAGGCCCAGCGCGCTGCGGACATCGGCGGAAAGATCGACTACAAGTGCACTCGAGAAGCCCGAATAGTCGAGCGTATTCACGCCCCCGCCGCCGTCATAGACGCCGTTTGAATGACCCGCGATGATGGTGTCGTCGCCCGAGCCCGCGTGAATGGATACGTCGTTTTCGTGACGGTTTAACTGGTAAACATCGTTTTCGTTACGCAGCGCGGTCGGGTTATCAATGATCTGAAAGCTGAGGTCGGCCGAACCCGTCTCGCCGGTGTCTGAGTCCACGAAGTCGACATGAACCTTGAACACGTCAGCGAGGCCTTGCTGCGCCGTCGGATAACGCAGCCCGAACTCGTTGTACTTCAGGCCGAGCGCGATCCCCTCTTCCGAATTCCACGCCACGATGCTGACGCCCTTGGCCGCCAGTTCGGGACTGACCGACACGTCGAGCAGGCCGCTCACCGAACCTACATTGACGATTCTTATCATGCTGCCAGGTTCGGTGACGCCCTCCGATGTGTCCGCGTGGATGGTCCAGCCCTCTGTCTTGCTGCTCAGGTCGACGTCACGTGACGCGTATTGGGTCGAGATGCGGCCGTCCGTACGAGCGGCGTCGTTGCCGCCCCCCAGCGTGTAGTCGTGCGTCGCCTCATCCGCCACAGCTTGCGTCTTCAACAACACAACATCCTTCAGGACTGGCGGTTCCGGCGGTTCCGGCGGCACCGGGTCGGGTACCGGGTCGGGTACCGGGTCAGGTGTCGGGTCAGGTGTCGGGTCCGGCGTCGGCTCGGGCAACGGTTGATCCGGAAACGGTTGATCCGGAAACGGTTGATCCGGAAACGGTTGATCTGGCTGCGGTTGATCTGGCTGTGGTTGATCTGGCGACGGTTGATCTGGCAACGGTTGATCCGGCGGCGGTTCGTCATTCGTCTTCGACGGATCGTCGATGGTGTCAGTCTGGCGGTGTTCTGGCGGAACCGGTTTCGCCTGCATGCCGGAAATCTGGTCGACGCGCCGCAGCGCTTCTTCATCGAAGCGATGTTTGCTCAGGTCGCCGGGATGCACCACCGGTGGCTCCTTGTGGACGACCTCCGCCTGCTCCGCGCCTAACTGGGTCTCTTGCTGCGATTCGACAACGACGATTTCCTCTTTCGTCACTTCCTTCGTGACTTCCTTGGTAACGTCCTTGCTGCCTTTTTCAGCGCCGCTCTTGGCTTCCTCATGATTCACGACCGGCGCGGACGCATTCGGCGCGACATTGACCGATGTCACGTAGGCCAACAACTGGTCCGACGGAATTTCCTTCCCGTCCGCGAAAACCAGCGTGAACACCTGTTTGCCCATGGTTGCGAACTGTGCCGCGAACGGGAACGTCAGGGTATGGCCGTCCGCCGTCTTAATGACGATGTCCGGTCCGTTGATCGAAAGCTGTACGTCGGAAAATTTGAATGGCAATTCGTTCTTCGAGTAAGTCTCGAGGATGACCGTCGTGTTCGGCTTGGAGGGGACTGGCAATTTCATGTTAACGCTCCATCAGGGCGGCTCAAAAACATGAACCGTCCAGCAATATGTTCAATAGAAAACGAATCTCAGGATTCGGACAGCGCAGAGGTAGCCCCACTCATCAACGGCTTCAGCAGATACTGCGCAACCGATCGATGTCCGGCGATCAGGTAACCTTCGACCGCCATGCCGGGATAGATCGGCTTCGTCAGATTCGACTTGGGCACTTCCACCGTGACGTCGTAGAAGCGTCCCGTACGGTCATCGCCGAGGGCATCCGCGCTGACCACGGCCACGCTGCCGTTCAGGGTGTCCGTATAGCTGTTGCCGAACGCGCTCACATGCACACGGACCGGCATGCCGCGCCAGATCTTGTCGCGGTCTTCCGGGCGGATCTTGACTTGCGCGACGAGCGGCACGTCCGTAGGCGCAATTTCGAACAGCTCGCCGCCCGGCTTGACCACCGCGCCGGAATGCGGATTAACGACCCGCTGGATCACGCCGTCGGCCGGACTTTCGACCTGCGCCTGGTTGCGACGGTCCTGACTGGCCGTCGTCTTTGCATTCGACTGCGCGAGCTCATCGCGCACTTGCGACAACTGCTTTTGAGCCTCGGCCACGAAATCCGAGCGTGTCTGTTCCACCTTCAACCGGTATTCCCGCTCTTCCGCGATCAGGCGCGGCACCTTCGCGCGTGCTTCATTCAGCGCGCTTTGCGAGCTTTGCAAGTCGGTGCGCTTTTGCAGCAGCACGCCTTCCGCTGCCGCGCCCTTGCGCACCAACGGTTCGATCATGTCGACCTGCTGGCGCATCAGGGCCACTTCCTTCTCCAGGTCGGAAATCCGGCCTCGCAATTCCGCCAATTGCGCCGAGCGCTGGTCCGCCTGGACCCCGGAAATCGATGCCGCCTGTTCCAGTGCCTTCTGGCGCGATTCATAGAAAGCTTTCTCGCTCGCAATGGCTTTTAGGTGTTCAGGATCGGACGATCCCGACGATTCGGCCGGCGCGAAAGGCGTATGCGCGATTTCCGCGACCAGGCGCTGCTCGCGAAGCCGCAGGGTATCGAGCGCCGCAGTGTTCTTCGCGAACTCCTCGGATACATAGGTGTTATCCATCACGGCGAGCAACTGGCCCTTGTGGACCGTCTGCCCTTCGCGCACCAGCAGCTTTTCGATCTGGCCACCGTCCGGATGCTGGACCACGATGTTGTGGCTTTCTACCCGAATCACGCCGGGACCGCGCACGAGGACGTCGAGCTTGAAAGCTGTCGCCCACAATGCAAATAACGTGACGCTCAGAAGCGCGATGCCCGTCGCACCACGTGGCGCAAAGCGACGGTACGGCGCTATCGCGGCCGACACTTTCTGGATGAATTTAACGTGTTTCATGTTGGTTTCCTGTGCGCGTGGCACCGCGCATGTGAGTGATATCGGGCGCCGGCCTACTTGAGGCGAAGGACGATGGAGTCCTGTGTCGACTGCTCGGGCACGGGATTTCTCAGCTCGATCCTGTCGCGGGGAATCTTGAGTTCATCGGCGATCGAAACCACCATCAGCGAACGCTCGAACTGCATGCGCAAGCGCACGCCGAGTGGCGCCTCAGCGGTTCCCGTCAGCGAGAACACCAGGAACCCTCGTGCGCGGATCGCCTGCTCATTGCGGCTCATCCACGCACGGGTTGCTGCGCGTTGCGCCGGTTGCAGGAAGTTTTCGTCACGGCCGACGCTCGCCACGAAATCGGTTGGCAACTGCGTGAGGCTGTCATCCATCACCGCGGCATGAGACACGGAGGTTGGCTCAGCCGATGTCGCGTTGGATACCGGCGGCGCGTCGGGCGTGCCGGAGGAAGGTGTCGCCAATGCGGCGAGGACCTGGAAAATCATGCTGAGCAGCATATAAACCATCAGCAACACAGTCATCATGTCGACGTAGGCCGGCCAGATGTGGTTACTTTTCGAACTAGCAGCCATTACATTTCTCCTTTCACCAGGCCGAGGGCTCGCAAGCCGTCCATGGTTCGTGCATCAAGGTTGTAGAGTGCAAGCGTCGAGAGGTTGTAGCTCGACTCCGCTTGCTCACGATCACTGCGCGCGGTGAACAGGTCGACCTGCGCGCTGATCAGGTCAGAAAGCGGGCGCGTACCGAGGCGGAATTCATCCGCGTACAGATCCAGCGTGCGCAAGGCCTGCTTTTCGCCTTCTATGCTCAACGCCCATTGATCGCGTGCGCTGTTCCAGTCAGATCGTAAGGATTGCTTTTGATCATTGACGTTGCGCAGCTCCTGCTCGAGCTTCTGTTGCGCGACATATTTGGCTGCCACGGCTTCATTGATGCGCGACTTGCGCAAGCCGCCATCGAAGAGATCGAATGAGACTTGCATCATCACCGAGCTTCCGGGCGACGGTACCGCCTGCAACGGCTTGCGATAGGTCCCAACCAGATCGATGCGCGGATACCGCGAAGCGCGTTCCACATTCACAAGCGCGTTATTGCTCGCTACGTCCAGACGCCGCGCCTTGACGGCGAGATTGGTGTCCGCGTCGGCATCGACCAACGGCTCGACATTGACCGGCGGCAGCCGCTTCACGCTGTCCCGGGGTTGCGGCAACGCGTCCTTACCCGTGATCGAGCGGAATTGCTGCTCGGCTTTCGCGAGCTGCAACTTGATCTGCCGGCTGCGTGCCTGCGCCGAAGTCAGCGCGAGCTGTCCGCGGATTGCATCGGATTGCGCTGACAGGCCTCCGGCCACGCGTTGTTCAATAACCTGGTTCAACCGGCGAACCTGCGCGACGTAGTCGTCGGATATCTTGCGAAGATGCTGCAGGCGAACGACTTCGAGGTAAGCGCGCGAGGTATCTAACGTCAGCGTTTCCACTTCGCTCTGATACGCGCTTTCGGATGCTTGCGCAGCGAGCGACGCGCTCTGCACCTGATTCTTGCGGCGGCCAAAATCGAACATCGTGTATTGAAGCGTTGCGCTTGCCTGTGCGGACTGGTCGTAGCTGCGGCCATAGCCTTGTGCCGCCCCGACGATCTTGTCCGGCGTCTTCGCGATCACGTTGATTTTCGGGTAGTACGCAGCGCGGGCGCCCATTACGCGAGCCTGCGCCTGATCCGCCTGGCCGCGCGCGATCTTGGTCGTCAGCGCGTTTTCCGTGGCGGCGTCGAGAGAATTTGACATATCCATCGTCCCTGACACGGACTGCGTGGACGCGTCGGTGTCTCTCGCGGCGTCGGCGTTTGACTGCGGCGCTTGCGCTTGCGGCGTGATGAGCGCGCCGTCGAGCGCACCCTGCACGTCGACCTTCTTCGGATCACGCGCCGGTGCCGGCGCTCTGTAGTATTGGCCGAGTTGAAGAGGGTTGGTGGTCGGCGTCGCCATGGACGCGTTACTCAGCATGCGCTCGACCATGTGTTCCAGATTGCTAGATTCCGCCGCCGATGCGCTGGCGCAAGCACCACCCAGGATCAACGCCGCAACCAGCGTCTTGGGTTTGAAGTAAGTTTGTGTCATGACGCGCTCCTTAAGCTTCTTCGCGTATCGAAACCGACGAAGCCGGCGCACGCGCACGCTCCGACTCGATAGCCACGCGAGCGCGCGCAATCTGTTCGACGCAGTCCATCACGGCGTTACGTTGCATCTGCATCGAGGCGCCCATCTTTTCGAGCGATGCATGTCTGGCAGCCAGACCGCCGTGCAATGCGTGGAGGCTCGCGACGGTTTGTTCGGTGTTCGTCTTGATGTCGATCAGCGGGTCCGTCACGCTGTCGATTGCTGCCGTCACCTGAACGCGATTGGCTTCAACGCTGCCGGCCATGGTGATGACCGCATCTTTCATCGATTCCATGGCGGCGGTGTTCGCTTGCAGGCTCTGCTGAACGCCCCCGAGCAGGACATCCTGGCGTTCTGCCAGGGCAGCCATGCGCTCGAGCGCTGCGGAGCTTGCAACGGCAAGACCCAGGTGTTCGGTGCGATCGGCCGCCATCACGTCGACAAGTCGGGCAATGTGAGCCTGAATGGCGCCCACACTCTCCTCGATACTTGCCAGGGCTTCGTTATTGCTGCCAGCGACCGGCGTAGCTTTTGTTGTCGAATCGCCGCCGACCACATTGGCCCATTCGCGAATCGATTCGACCCAGTTGCTCGACGAACGGCTGATGAACTGCGCGAGGGCGCCCACTGCCAGCGAACCGATCAAACCAAGCAGCGATGCCGAAAAAGCGGTCGACATACCTGCGAGGGGAGCGGTCAGGCCGCCGATCAGCGCGTTTGCCGATGCCTTGCCGCCGCTGCCCGAAACCAGCGCCATGGCGTCCTTGATACCGGCCATGGTGTGCATCAGGCCAACGAACGTGCCCAGCAAGCCCAGCCCGATCAGCACGCCGGAGGCGTAGTCGAGCATCCGGCCGCGCCATTCGAGCGATTCGTTCAGTGCGTCGATAGCAGCGCTGCGATGAGCCGCTTCCGCATGACCGATATCCGGAAACTGAGCTTGAACTTTGGTAAGCACCTTCGCCGAATGAGCGTCGCCGGACACACGGGTCCATTTCGATTCACCCCGAAACACGAGAACGGCGGCGATGATTGAATAAACTATTGAGGCAACAAGAACCGCGAGAATCAGGGAATTAACTACCGGGTTATGCGAAATAACCTCTTTCAATGTTTCGAAGAAAAAGCCCAGGCCGAGAACCATGAGCAATTGAATAATAAAAACGATTAATAGGGAACGTCGAGTCTTGGTCATTTCGGTTTATATTCCTGTGAAATTTTAAATTACTGACTCGACAAAACTTGTTTCATCGAAACAGGTCATCGCCATGCGCGGATGCGTCGATGGTCGCGAATCAGGGGTTCTATTGCTGCCCCGCATGGACTGTTAATGGCAACGCGGAGCTGGTAACTGGCGTCTGCCTTAACGCTGCGCCTGAATCTCAATATAGGCGT
>NZ_JBAUSA010001379.1:0-2406 GCF_049581465.1 Caballeronia sp.
CGTCGATTCCAGTTTGTCGCTGTCGACCAGACGATTGATCACGCCGAAGCGCTCGGCACGCGCTGCATCGAGTGGCTGCGCACTGAAGAACATCTCCTTCAATACGTGAATCGGCACATTGTTGAAGAAGCGCAGCAGGCCGCTCATCGTATAGGGCAAGCCAATGTTCGCCGGCGTCATCGCAAAGCTCGCGCTCCTGTCGGCAACAACGAGGTCGCAACTCATCGCCAGATCGACTGCTCCACCCCACGCGGAGCCCGACACCATCGCGATCACCACGCCCGGGTAAGCGCGTACGCGGCGCAACGCCCGCTCCAACGGCTTGCCGTAGGCGATCGGGTCGCGGTCGTGCACCAATTCTCCAAGGTCGTGGCCCGCGCTCCAGACGTCCTGCCCGACGCCGCTGCCAAGTATCACGACCGGGATCCGACGGGCGCCAAGGTCGGCGAGTTGCGCGTCAAGCGCGTGCAACAACTCCGCGCTGAGGGCATTCCTGCGCGTAGGATGGCTGAACGTCAAGCGTGCGATCCGTTCATCCACGATATCGACCGTTACCGCAAACGGCGATGCGTTCGGTGTGTTCATTGTGTGACCTCAGCAGCGTGTTCCAAAGTTTGCGGCGTGCTCATTGCGTCACTCCAGCCGCGCGTTCCAAGACGCGCGCCGGCGGCAGACACTCGCCCTGTTGGTGTACCGCTTTAGCGGCGAGCAGTGCCTTGATCGAGGCCTCATCGAAACCCGCCTCGCGCAATACATCGACAGTATGTTCGCCGAGGCCCGGCGGCGCATGCCGGCTGAGGTGACGCGAAGAATCGCCCATTGCCGCTGAACTGGACACCGGCGTCACGACCTGGCGCAGCGCGCCGAGCGTCGGATGCTCAAGCGTTTCCACTAACCGGCAATGCTGCACCTGGGGGTCGTTGAACACTTCGTCCAACGTATTGATCGGGCCAGCGGGCAACCCCACGCCGATGAAAAGTTCTGTCCACTCCCGTTTGCTGCGCGTCTTCAAACGCGCTTCCAACGCAGCCTTTAGCTCATCGCGATGCGCAACGCGGGCTTCGTTGGTCTCGAAGCGCGGATCGTCCGGCAACGCCGGCAATTCGAGCAATTGGCACAGGCGCAACCACATGTCCGAGGTGATCGGTGCAATGTTGAGCGGCCCGTCAGCGGTTTCGAACACGCCATAAGGCGCGATCACCGCATGCGCGTTGCCGGTGCGGCGCGGGATGTCGCCAAGGCTCAGGTAGCGCTGGCCGTGCACGCTCAGAAGCCCGACCAGACTCGCGAGCAACGACGTGCTCACATGCTGGCCACGCCCGGTTCGCTCACGCTCCAATAACGCCGACAGTATCGCCATCGCGAGCCACATGCCCGAGCTCAGGTCTCCAATCGCGGTGCCGGTGCGCGTAGGGTCGCCATCGGCGAAACCGGTCAGGCTCATCAGCCCGGAATAGCCTTGCGCGATCTGGTCGAAACCCGGCCAGCCACTCATCGGACCGTCGGCGCCGAACGCATTGATGCTGCCCATCACCAGCCGCGGATTGCGCGCGCTGAGGACGTCATAGCCGAGTCCCATGCTGTCGATGGTGCCGGGCTTGAAGTTCTCGATCACCACGTCGGCATCGTCGATCAGCCGGTGGATCGCGGCCAGTCCTTCCGGGTTGCGAAAGTCGATGCACACGCCGCGCTTGTTGCGGTTGCAGGATAGATAGTAGGTACTGACGCCCCGGTCGAAGGGCCCCCAGGTTCGGCTCATATCACCGCCCGGGCCCGGTTCGACCTTGATGACGTCCGCGCCGAGGTCGGCCAGCACCATCGAGCAGAACGGCCCTGACAGCGCGCGGCTCAGTTCGACGACCTTGATTCCTTGTAACGCTTGCATTGAGTTCTCCAACGAATTGATGACACTGCGGATAGCCCGCGTGATGTGCTCGTGCTATGCCCGCAGTGTCCGGAGACCGATGCGGATAGCGCGAACGATGCGCTCGACGCGGCGCTAATCCGGCAGCCTCTGATGACGGGTCTCGACAGCGAACGGCAAGATCAGCATGCCGATCACAAAAGCCACCGCTGTCCACGCAATCGGGAGTCCGAGCGAACCTTGCCAGTGAATTGCCGCAGCCAGCAGGAAGTTCACGCCAGCGCCAAGCAGGCGGCCCACCGACGCATTGAAGGCAAACGCGGTCGCGCGGATCCGGGTCGGGTATTGCTCAGGCAGCCACAGCGAAAAGATCGCGAAATTGCCGCCGAAGAAACCGAGGAACAGCAGCGACACCATGAACAGGTTGAGTCCGTTCGGCAGATAGAAGACCCAGCCGAAGGAGAACACGATCGACACCGCCATGCCAGCGAAGTACGCCCCGAGCGCGACGCGGCGCCCGAGCCGTTCCGCCAGCCACGGCG
>NZ_JBAUSA010001380.1:0-2689 GCF_049581465.1 Caballeronia sp.
GCGGCAGACGCGGCTGCCGGGGCGGACGCGTCCTGGGCCAGCGCTGAACCCACGCCTGCTCCAAGCAGCGACCCGGCCATTAACAGGGACATCAATAATTTACGCATTCTTCGGTTTCCTCTTATCGCCGTGTCTTTTATTAGAGAGCGTCCGCGCCGGTTTCACCGGTGCGGATACGGATGACTTGTTCAATCGGAGTGACAAAGATCTTGCCGTCTCCGATCTTGCCGGTGCGCGCCGCGCGTTCGAGCGCTTCGATCGCCTGGTCGACGAGGTCGTCGGAGACGGCCGCTTCGATCTTCACCTTCGGCAGGAAGTCGACCACGTACTCGGCGCCACGGTACAACTCCGTATGGCCCTTTTGACGCCCGAAGCCTTTTACCTCGGTCACGGTGATGCCCGAGACCCCAATTGCCGACAGCGCTTCGCGCGCTTCGTCGAGCTTGAACGGCTTGATGATTGCGGTAATGAGCTTCATGTATTCCTCACTGTGTGTCGAACAGGGTTGGCGCTTTAGCGCTTTAATCTGGTCCCATGCCTAATTCGTCAATCTCCTCTTGCCCCGCTCGCGGCGTCTCGTGCCACACCGCATAGCCGACCGCCCGGAAAAGCGCGCGTGGACAAGCCCCGGGCCACCTATGCAACTCGTATGCCATGCGCGCGTCCGGGCCGTGCAACAAGGGGCCGGGCGGGTGCCATTCGCGAACGCAGACCGAACGGCCAGCGTGCGTTGCATGCGCTGGCGCGCGCCATGGATCGTTGCTAGAGTGCTCGGAAGGTCCGGCAGACGAGTCGATGCGGCGCGCTGTTCCGGGTCGCCTGCACGCGATTTGATTGTCATCACGCGGGCACCGAACGCACCAAATTGGATCATTCGGTTTGCCGTGGCACTGAGCTAACAATGAATGCACTAACAATGTGCACAAGAGGAAAAACCACATGAAACAACCCAACGACATGTTCAATGAGTTCCAGAACAAGATGAGCGAACTGCTGCGAAATTCGCCCGCGAAAGACGTTGAACGCAATATGAAAGCAATGCTTTCGCAAGGATTTTCGAAGCTCGATCTCGTGACGCGCGACGAATTCGATACCCAGACACAAGTGCTCATGCGCACGCGCACTCGGCTGGAAGAACTCGAGCAACGCGTCGCGCAACTGGAAGCGAAACTGGGCGGCGGTACGGCGTCTGGCTCGCAGGACTAAGCGTTCAGTGGTTAGCGTGTCATCGGCCAAGCGAGCCGTGATGTTGATTGATTGAGCCGTCGCCTTGGGTTGAGGGTTGGCGGCAGTGAGGAATGTCATGTCGCTTGCCGTGGTGCGTAGCCGCGCGCCCGCCCCTGGGCGCGCGCCCGAGGTGACCGTCGAGGTTCATCTCGCCAATGGGTTGCCGTCTTTCTCAATCGTCGGCTTGCCTGATCTGGAAGTCCGCGAAAGTCGCGAGCGCGTCCGTGCGGCGCTGCAGAACTGCAGTTTCGACTTTCCCGTCCGTCGTATTACCGTCAATCTTGCTCCCGCGGACTTGCCCAAGGAGTCGGGGCGTTTCGACTTGCCGATCGCTTTGGGCATTCTTGCGGCGAGCGGGCAGATCCCGGTTGAGGCATTGCTACATCGCGAATTTGCTGGGGAGTTGTCGCTGTCTGGCGCGCTTCGGCCCATGCGCGGCTCGTTCGCCATGGCTTGCGGCGCCGCGCGGCAGTACGCGGCCTTATCGGGCAGTACTCCGGGCGATTCCATTCGCGACGCCGATATCCGCATGCCCGAGATCTATTTGCCGCTGGCCAGTGCGGCTGAGGCGGCATTGGTGCCGGGCATTGACGTCTTCGGTGCGCCCGATTTGCCAACGCTATGTGCGCATCTGTGCGGGTCGGCCGATAGCCGCCTGACGCCGGTTCGCAGCGGCGAACCTGTGTCACGGCGCACGCCGTTGCCCGATCTCGTCGATGTCATCGGCCATCCGGGCGCTCGACGGGCACTGGAAGTTGCGGCGGCTGGCGGTCATCACATCTTGATGGTCGGGCCGCCGGGCGCCGGAAAATCGATGCTCGCCGCACGCCTGCCAAGCCTTCTTCCACCCATGACCGACGACGAAGCTTTGTCGGCGGCGGCCATTCTGTCGGCCAGCATGCTCGGCTTTACGCCCGCAAAATGGCGGCAACGGCCGTTTCGCGCGCCTCATCACACGTCCAGTTCGATCGCGCTCGTCGGCGGCCGCAATCCGCCACAGCCCGGCGAAATCACGCTGGCCCATCTCGGCGTTTTGTTCCTCGACGAACTACCCGAATTCGACCGAAAAGTACTCGAAAGCTTGCGTGAACCGCTCGAAGTCGGGCGCATCACGATCTCTCGAGCGGCGCACCAGGCAGATTTCCCGGCGGCGTGTCAATTGGTCGCAGCGATGAACCCCTGCCCGTGCGGCTGGCGAGGCGATCCGAATGGTCGCTGCCGCTGCACGCCCGAACTCGCTGCGCGTTATTTGCGAAAGCTGTCCGGCCCGCTGCTCGATCGTATCGATATCCAGATTGAATTGCCGGCGTTGTCGCCGGCCGAGTTGTCGGCGAGAACGGCATGCGTCGGCGAATCCAGCGCCACGGTAGCTCGCCGTGTGGCCGCAGCGCGCGAACGCCAACTCGAGCGCCAGGGGAAAACGAACCGCGAACTCGATGGGCGGGAGGCGGACGCGGTTTGT
>NZ_JBAUSA010001381.1:0-3773 GCF_049581465.1 Caballeronia sp.
TCGCAATGGCATGGGTGGGGGCAGCGCTATCGCCGCCCTGCTCGGGCATATGCACCAGAGCAGGCTTGGGCGGCTTGGTGTCGGCGAGCGCGAAGAGGCGATAGTCGGCTGATGTGTGGGTCGCCTCGAGAAAGTGCGCACCGACTTCGAGTAGTTGCGGGTTCAACGGCTGGCCACGCAGATGCGCACCGACCACGGCGAGGGTGATCGACGGCTCGTCGGACAGCAAGGGACGCAGGCTGTTATCGGAGACAGCCGCGTCGTCAAAAAAGAGCGCCTGGATTTGCGCACCGAGCGCTGCGAGCCGATGGTCGGCACCTGCCGGAGCGATCAGCGTGATCCCCGCGGGCAGCCCGTCCGAGCGCCGCACGCACGGCACCGCCAGCGCGCACAGGTCAAGCAGGTTGACGAAGTTCGTGTAGTAGCCGAGCTGGCTATTGAGTTCGACCGGATTGGCCCTGACGGCTGCGATGGTCGGATGCGTCGGTGTCGTTGGGACGATCAATACATCGACGTCGGCGAAGAGCGCCTGTGCCTCGCGCTTCAATTCGGCGAGTCGATATTGCGCGTTGAACGCGTCGACGGCGCTGTAGTTGTCAGCCTTGGCGATCACCGTGGCGACCACCGGATCGAGGTCGTCGTGATTCGTCTCGAAGAAGGCACCCAGCGCCGCGCGTCGCTCGGCGATCCAAGGACCGTCATACAGCAACGCCGAGGCCTGCTTGAGCGGCGCGAAGTCGACGGGCTGCGATATGAGATCCAGATGGCTCGACAGTAACTCGAGCGCCTCATGAAAGGCCTGCCGGGCTGCGCTGTCGTTGAAAAACTCCAGTTGATCTGGCACGCCCACACGTGGCTGTGACGACAGCAGGGCTGCTTGTGGCATCGTACGAGACCACGGATCGAGCGCATCGAAGCACGCGATTTCGCGCAGGACCCGCCACGCGTCGCCGACATTGTGCGCAAACACCGACACCGTATCGAGCGTGCGGCATGCCGGCACGATGCCACGCTTGCTGACCAGTCCGAGCGAAGGTTTGAGCCCCACCAGTTCATTAAAGGCCGCCGGCACGCGGCCGGATCCGGCAGTATCCGTGCCCAGCGAGAAGGCGACGCAGCCTGCCGCGACCGCCACCGCCGAGCCGGAACTCGAACCACCCGAAATGTGCTCGGGAAAGTCGACCTGCCGGACGGCGCCATACGGCGATCGCACTCCGACCAGTCCGGTTGCGAACTGGTCGAGATTGGTCTTGCCGATGAGGATCGCACCCGCATCCAGAAGGCGCTGTGCCGCAAACGCAGACACCTGCGGCGTGTAGGCGAACTCGGGACAGGCGGCCGTTGTCGGCATGCCCGCGACGTCAATGTTGTCCTTGACCGCGAACGGCACGCCGTAAAGCGGCATCTTCACGAATATCTCAGGGCCAATCGTGCGACGCAGCTCTTCGAGTTCGGCAGCGCGTGCGCGCAGTGCTTCGGTTGCGACGCGCGCCGTCCAGACTTCCGGACGATTAGTTGCCTCGATTCGTTGCAGCACCTCGTCGACGCAATGCATTGGCGTCAGGCTGACTTGAGCGTAGCCCTCGAGTAACTCGCGGATCAAAAAAAGAGGTCGGGTTTTTGCGGTAACTTTCATGTCTTCACACTTGTATACAAGATATGCTTCAATAAGCATGAGTCGTGCCATGTGTGATCACGAAGGCGCAATCGCCGGCTGAGGCTTACGGGGCGGCGCTTTGGAACTGCGGGTGGGGCGCGGTTGTTGGCGCACGTCCTGATTCAAAGTTGTGCATCAAACCCCAGGAAAGTGCGATTACCACCGCTTACGGATCATGTCGCAGGACACATGGGCTCCGTTTTGGCGCACGAATAATCGCATGCACCCGTTTGGCGTAAGCACACACCCAAGGATGCGGAGGCGGCCTCGAGAATCCGGACAGATCGTTAAGTGAAATAGCTGGCCCTGAGTCGGCCAAAATGGCCGGTGACAAGGCTTGTGTCGCTTGCCCAACTGAAGTTGCTAGTACTGTGGTGCGACGCGAAATCTACCGCAGACGCAAGGCGCATGAGGCGCAACGTCTGTTTTGTAATTCAATTAAAGTTGTCAATACGGAAGTCTTTGGCGTCAACTAAAGTTGGCTTGTTAATCAATCTACGACTTCAACTAATTTGGTTAGTTACTGAGCGGCACGTTTCGCAGGTATTGCGATGACCCTGCTTCCGTGGCCGCAATCGAAGAATTCTGAAAGGGCGGCTTCCTAGCATTGTCATGGGCTCGTCGTACATGGCGCACCTCTGCAAGACAGTTCGCTGGCGTGTCTCGCAACGTCATTGCTTAACCGACAACCTCCCCGCCTTGTCCGGAGTCTGCTGCAACGCGGGCTTTTCGTTTCCACACCCGCTGCGCACGTTCTCTGAAGTATCATCGCAAGCCCACCGATTGACGTTCCGACGCATCCGCCATGACTCAAAACTATCAAGCGATCCTCGAACGGATTCATCGCGAGATCGAACCGTGGCGCACCGCGGGTCGCGTTGCTGACTACATTCCCGAACTGGCAAGAGTCCCAGCCAACAGCTTCGGCATGGCGATCGCCACACCGGCCGGCGAAGTCTTCCGTACGGGCCAAGCCGACACTCGTTTTTCGATCCAAAGTATTTCGAAGCTATTCGCCTGCACGATGGCTTTCCGGCTGCTCGGAGACGAACTCTGGGAGCGCGTCGGCCGCGAACCGTCGGGGACACCGTTCAATTCGCTGGTGCAACTCGAAGCCGAGCGGGGTAAGCCGCGTAATCCGTTCATCAACGCTGGCGCGCTGGTCGTCACCGACGTGCTGTGCCGACGCTTCGTCAAGGCCGAGACCGCTCTGGTTGAGTTTCTGCGGCGGCTGACCGGGGAGGCAACAATCGACTACGATTTGCGCGTCGCACAGTCCGAACTGCGGCATGCAGATCGCAACCAAGCTATGGCGCATTTCATCGCGAGCTTTGGCAATATGGAAATGCCCGTCCATGCGGTAGTCGACGCGTATTGCCGGCAATGTGCGATCTCGATGAGTTGCGTCGAACTGGCGAAGGCCGCCCTATTCCTGAGTAATGGCGGCGTCGTGCCATCGACCGGGGAGCGCATCCTCGACAGCAGTTCGACCAAGCGTCTGTCGGCGCTGATGTTGACCTGCGGCACTTACGACGCTGCAGGCGACTTCGTCTTTCGCGTCGGCTTGCCAGCTAAGAGTGGCGTCGGCGGCGGCATCGTCGCGGTGCTGCCGGGCGAAATGGCGGTCTGCGTGTGGTCGCCCGGCCTCGACGCGAACGGCAACTCACTTGCCGGCGCGAAGTCACTGGAAACTTTGACCACACTTACCGGGCAGTCGATCTTTTAATACCGCCGTGGCAGATGGCCTTCGCGGTTTATCTTCACATAGCGCTGAAGCGAGCGGTGCCGAATATTTTCTCCGGCTGAAGTCGGACCCGGAACGGTCAGTCGCTCTCCTCCAGAACGGACATTCCCACGCGCGCTCCGAGGCAGCGACGGCTGCCAATCGAGTGGTCGCTTCTGCTCCAAACCCTCAGATTCGAGCACCGCAGCCGACAGACTAAAATCGACCTATTGCCAGGGCCGTCAGGGTCGTGGCGAAACTCGCGACATGTATACCGATCCGGTCGTCGAGCACACCATAGATCACCGGCGAGATCGCACCCGAACCAATGGTACGCGTGTAGAACAATGCGAATGCCCGCTCGGTACCATCGAGGGATGCCAGTTCCGGCAC
>NZ_JBAUSA010001382.1:0-10713 GCF_049581465.1 Caballeronia sp.
GATGCATCCGGCGTTAAAAAACAGTGATCGTGCCACAGCGAAATGACGCGGAATGAATGACCGCTTCGTAGAACAGCGACCGTCTCCTACGGGGTCGCGCGCAGCCGAACGACTGCATATGGCGCAGCCGCCTCTTACCCGAAATATCCGTGCGTTGGAGGAAGAGCTCGGTGCACAACTGTTTATCCGCACGACCAAAGGTGCGGAATTGACAGAAGCAGGCCGCGCCCTGCTCGACGAAGTGCCGAACATTCTGGCGTTGTCTCGTCGCGCCGAGGAACAGGCTCAACTCGCGGGCCAGGGTTTTATGGGACGACTCGACGTTGGCATCTTCCGTTCAGGGATCCTGAACGTGATTCCGCGTTTGCTGGCCGAGTTTCATACCGCGCGTCCGGAAGTGAAGATAGGTCTGCACAATATGTCGAAGGCCGAGCAGATCACGGCACTTCGCGAGCGGCGCATCACAATCGGTTTTAATCGGCTGGTGCCGAACGAAACCGACATCGCCGTTGACTGTGTGCAACGTGAGCCGTTCATCGTTGCCCTCTACGAGGGTCACCCACTCTGCGAGAAAAAAACCGTGACGCTGCGCGATCTCGATAGCGAGCGCATGATCCTGTACCCGAACGCACCCGTACACGGGCTCGCGCAAGAGGTAACAGCGGCGTTTCATGTCGAAGGTGTCCGACTGTGCGTCGAACAGGAAGTCGAAGACGTTGTAACCTGTATTGCGCTGGTCGCAAGTCGCTTCGGCGTCGCCGTAACAACTGAGTCAGCAATCAACCTTCGGCTGCCTGGCATGCTGTATCGACCACTCAGGTCGACACAGTTACGCGAGATCGAGTTGAGTTGTCTGTATCGGCCCGAAGACAGCTCGCCGATCTTGCAGGCTTTTCTCAAGTTGATACGGTCGTCGCGCTCAAAGCAAGTCCGTGTGAAGCAGTGAACCGGACGACAGCGCCCGCTTGGATCTGCACGCTCGCACTTATCCTATCCCTAGCGTAGGCTCTGTCAGGTTGGTGCGGAGGCGACGCATTCGATGCAAACGGCAATCAGGTCGCCGGACTGGGCACGAATACATTCGTCGGACTCTCGACCTTTATCCACTACTGGAAGCTGCCGTCGTTGCCACATGTCGGCTTCAATGCAAACATCACGCTGCCCGAGGTGCGAATCGAGGGCTCTCATTTTTCGGCGAGCGGAACGCGGTCTCTCATATACTTCAGTCGAGCGACATCATCAGACATCGTCCCGGCAGGTCGAGGACGGACGGCTCAATCGCAGGAGACAACGATGAGTCAATATGCACAACCGGCAGACCCGCGCGGCATTGAGCAATTTGGCACGGTTGCCAGCGCGCCGGGCCTCGACTATTGCATCTCGGGCGCACAACCCTATTCGGCCGATTTCGCGCATTCGTTAGACATGATTTGCCTCGTACTGGGGGACATCGTCTCGCAGACCCGATACCACGACGGTCCGGCGAAACCTTCCACCTTCCAGTCGGAGCTAGTTCTGGAGCGGCGCATCGGCCTCGCGCAGCAACTTTTGCGCGACACCGCTCTTCCGATTTGCGACGTGGCGGCTTCCTGTGGATTTTCGCCGCAGCAACACATGACGGCGCTGTTCTCTGAGCGACTGGGCGAGACGCCGCTGCGTGTTCGAAAGACGGCGGGAACGTCGCAGACAAAGGCGCATGAGCGGATGCCTGTCGGAGCGCAAACCGAGCGGCCCGCAACTTGAAAGGCCATACCCGTCGGGCGGCTGCGTTACTCACTAGCGAAGTCGGTCCGCTACATGATGTTTTCATCTTCTTCTCGCGAGGTATCCATCATGACCACGCCCTGCATTATTTCTGTCGCCATCACCGGTTCGCTGCCGCGCAAGAAGGACAATCGGGCTGTGCCGATCAGCGTGGACGAGCAGATCGAGTCCACCCAAGCCGCATTCGAGGCGGGTGCGACGCTCGTGCATCTGCATGTGCGCAACGATGACGAGACGCCGACGTCCGATCCGGAACGGTTCGCGCGCGTACTCGAAGGCATCCGCAAACACGCGCCGGGGATCATCACGCAGGTCTCCACGGGCGGCCGGTCGGGCGCGGGCCATGAACGCGGCGGGATGTTGTCGCTGCGCCCGGACATGGCGTCGCTTGCAACCGGCTCGGTCAACTTCCCCACGCGCGTCTACGAAAATTCGCCAGACCTGATTGACTGGCTCGCGGCAGAGATGACGACATACGGTATCAAGCCCGAAGTCGAGGCGTTCGACCTGTCAATGATTTTTCAGGCCGTTGCAATGCAACAAGCCGGCAAGATCGTCGGCCCGCTGCACCTGCAATTTGTGATGGGCATCAAGAACGCCATGCCTGTAGATCGCGAGGTGTTCGAGTTCTATGTGCACACGCTGCACCGGCTCGCACCTGATGCAACGTGGACCGGCGCGGGCATTGGGCGCGACCAGCTCACGCTCGCGAGATGGTCACTCGAACTCGGCGGACACTGCCGGACGGGGCTCGAGGACAATGTGCGGCTAGATAAGCACACGCTCGCACCGTCCAACGCGGCCCTCGTGCAACAGGTCGCCGGGCTTTGCAGCGAATTCGGGCGCACCGTCGCGACGGTAGCGCAGGCTCGCGCGTTGTTAGGGCTGGCTGCGCATCGGGCGTCCGCTGAGTCGAGAGCCAAATGAAAGGGCTCGCCTCGATCATGCGTATCGGCGCGACGTGCCCTCAGAAGCTCCTGCGCAAACCGACGCGTGCGAGTGTCTGCGACCGATTGCTCGCCGCGCCGTCCGGTTGCAGCAAACCGTTGATCCACGCCCGCGTCACGGGCCCGTCGCGGCTGGCGCGCTGATAGATCGCTTCGACATAGGCGGTGGTGCGCTTCGAAAAGCTGTACTGCAATGTCGGGTCCATACATGTCGCGATAAGGCCATCTTGATGAGCAGATGCGAAATGACTACCGAAACAGGTTGGCAAACATAGGTCCAGACGAAGCGGGGCACCTGCGGCTATCCACGCGACGAGTAGGAACCTTTTCCGCGGGAGCCATCCGAGCCGTCGCTCGCGGATGGACGCTTGCGCCGACGACGTCAGCGGTTCATATTCAGGCGACGGACGACTGACGGACGCTTGCCCGCATTCGCCGGACGGTGGCCGGGAGGCAAGCGATGCAGAACGACAGGCCGCCGCCGCGGCGCGTGGCATACGAGAAAGCGATTACGACGGGCAGCTTCGGATGGTTCGGCCGATTGTTGGCCGTCGTCCTGGGCGCGATCGTATTGGCGGCGGCCGCGGTGCTGTCGGTCGTGCTGCTCGCCGCGCTGTTCGCGGTGGGCACGATCGTCGTCGGCTATCTTTGGTGGAAGACGCGCGCGCTTCGCAGGCAGGCGCGCGCGTGCGACGACGGCCGGACCGTCGACGTCGAGGTCGTCCATATGGAATCGTCCGACGACGATCCCGCGAAACGCTGACGATCAATTACGCGCGCCCCTGCGGTCTTTCAAGGTGCAACGAGGTCCGCCAAAGTTTTCGAAATTGCGATGGCTGACGTCCCAGTTTGTTTGGTCCAGCGCGATTTCGACAATGAGCGAGCGCGCCCGGTCTGAGTTCGGCGCGAACTCCACACAGCCTTTCAAAATCTGCGATGCACTGATTCCGCTACCGAGTGCGTGTTCCCATCCCGCCCCTTATGAGTCTCTGCCTCCAAAGTGCAGAAAACAGTCGATCTCTGCAAACCTCTCCCTGTTCCCCGGCAACAATCCACTGCTGCAGCGGGGCGTGCCAAAACGGTGAGTAAATCACGACGCCGCGTGCCAGCAAGGCCGCCGTATAAGAAAACGAGCTTTTGGCGGTGACGAAGATGTCCGCCGAGACCAGACTCTCGAAACACTCGAAGACGTCGCCATTCAGATGCAGGATCGCCCGGTCGCCAATCGCTCCGAAATCCTCTGCGACTCCCTCCGAATAAACATGGAATTCGTGCGGCACAGACCCTAACGAGCGAGATAGCTCGTCAATCTGATGACCCACGCATTCGTTGCGAGTAAATCGCTCGGCCTCGTGTTCGTCTACATCGCCCCTTCGAATGTGGATCGCCACAATTAGCCGGTCTCTGTTTTCGAACCTTGGGGGCGAATTCAACCGATATTTCCGAATGAAAAGCGGCTGGATCAGCGAATAGAAATCGGGATGCGAGTCCGCGTACCAGTGGCACTCCTGAGCGACCAGTAGCGTGGGCTGGGGCGGCGGAGGCTGTGGACGTTCGAAACTCATTTCATCGGCCGCAATTTGCCGCGCCGCACTCAGGTCGAATGCGCCTGCCTGCAGTTCGCCATGTCCGGGAGAGAATGCGCGCTCCCATTTTTCCGGCCAGCCTGGAACGTCGTAAGTATTGTGTTCAACCGAGATAATCGGCGTATGTAAATACACCAACCCGGTGCACCGCGCATAAAGCATGGTCGAATAAATTGCCTGCATCTGCGCCCCTCCCCCATCGGTCCGGCCGGCGCAGGTAATATAGTATGCGGGTGGAAGCGCGCCCGTTCGATAGGCTTCTTGCCAGAACCGGCGCATCAGGACAGATCGCATGCGATTTCTTAAGTTCGACTTGTATCAAGGGGGCAACGTGGGATTCTTCAATAATCTCATGTCGCTCGAACTTGCGGTCGGCCTGAGCGTGCTTTCGCGGCGCAACCTGCTCTTCGGGGAACCACGATATCCGATCTTCAACAGCGGCAAGGGGCTGCGCCTGTTTGATCTCGTCGATCTTTTCTATCCTCACGAGATCGGTTCCTATGAGGGTCTCGACGGCGAGTTGCTGCCGGACCTGCATTCAACGAGGCTTCTCTCGGCCGATCTTTTCGAGCGCAAATCGGCGCCCGTGCTGTCCACCTGCAACGATTGCACGCTCGGATACTACAGTTACACCCTACCGTACGATCCGCGAGTCATTTATGCCTGCAATCGACTGATTGCGATTAGGGAACCCTACCGGCGGCTTGCCAGCGGCATCGTTCGCGAAATTCATAAGCAGCACCGCCGCTTTGCGTGCATACACGTACGCCGTAAGGATTTTCTGAACGATCACGAAAATGCCGACACGGTTACGGCCGACGAAATCTGTCACAACATCGCCTGCCATGTTCCGAAGGACTGCTTTCTACTGATCCACTCCGACGAACAGGACGAAGAATACTTCAGGCCGATCCTGGACATCTGGCCGAACCATCTGATGATCGACGCGGCGCTGTTCCGCTGGTTTTTTCCCCACCGTCTCGATGCGGCCGAAATCGGCATCGTATCCTCGCTTGTGGCGACGGAAAGTGATATTTTTTTGGGAACTATGTTCAGCACCTTCACAGGCTACATTCAGCGACAGCGGCTGCTCAATGGCAAAGAAGGCGGTTTTCTTTATTTGTACAACCAGCGGCCCGGAATCCTGAGTTTTCAGGACGGAATGATTCTCGAGAGCCGTACCTCGGGTCCCACGTGGGAGCGGATCGAGATGTCGGAAGAGTTGAAATCGATCTGCTTCTGGTGGCGCGAGTGGCCCGAATCGGTTTATAGCCGCGAGGAATTCACTTAGGTGACAGGTGCCAACATTTCGAGAGTTCTTTGCGTCTCGCTGGAATCGCGGCCTGAATACACCCGCGCCCTGCTCGCATCGTTGAAGATGTGCGACGGCATCGGCAATTATCGAATCCTCGCGAATGTTGAAGAAGGGGCTGCCGAAACAATGGCGCTCGCACGCTCCGTTGATTTCGCGCGGGTGAACATCGCCATCAAGCCCAAGGCAAAAAATTTCAGCGAGAGGTGTTTCAACTCAATCGACCGCGCGTTCGGAAAAGCCGAGTACGTGGGATATATCGATGGCGACGCGGTCGTGACTTCCGACTTCCTCCGCTATCTCGAATACTGCGACATCGCCTTTCGCGACGATCACGACGTTTTCCTCGCATCGTGCGACGCGGGAAAGTCCGATGACAGAACGCGGTCCGCGGAAATTCTGCGCCGGTCCCTTCAGTTCGGGTGTGCGGCAGGCATCTGGAGAAATCGATGGGAGTGGAGTAAGCGCACCGCGAAGGCAAAAGCTCCAGATTATCTGGACGCTCTGGCTAAGCTTGCCGTCAAGCATCGGCTGCAGGAGGTCTACCCGACCGTTTCACGCTGCCGTCGCATGAAGGAACCAGACGGCCGAGTCTTCAGCCCGCATACCAGCGGCTTCAGTGAGGCGTTTCCGCCCGTCACCGCCGTCATGATCACTGGCCTGCACCGCGAACGATACGGCATGGCGCGAGTCGCCATCGAATGTTTTAAAGCGCAGACGTATCCCAACAAGAACCTGCTAATTGTGAATCACGGCGAGCAGTCGCTTGCTTCCGGCGATCCACGGATTGTAGAACTGCGCCTTCAAAAGAGCCGCTGGCAGACGGTCGGTGATCTGCGCAACCTCGCGCTTGAACACGCTACCGGGGATTTCGTTATCAATTGGGACGACGATGACTGGCATCATCCCCGGCGCATCGAGGTTCAGATGCGCGCCCGCGGCGACGACACAGCCGTCCTGCTCAAAACGCGCATTCATCACAGCGTGGTGAACGGATGCTCCCGATACGCCGAATATCCGCGGGGCGCCGAAGCCACGATTCTGCATCCACGAAAAACGGCTTATCGCTATCCCAGCATGCTGCGCGGGAGTGATTCGGTGTTTGCCAACCGGTTCGCCATGCGGCTGCCGATCGATAATGATCCGGCCCTGCACATCCGCTTTTTCCACGGCCTGAATCTCTGGGACGCGGAGCACATCATGGGGCCGCTCGCCGATGCAGACCGGCAGGGTGAATCAGAACTCAGTCAGGAGCACCGGGACCTGCTCGCGCGGGTCTTGCCCCTGTACGGTCATCGCCTGCCTGTATAACGCGTCCGCGAATTACAGGTTTCAAGGCATCGCTTCATATCGAACCGCCCGCCTGCACAGTCCTGCAGTTCGTCTCCCCGATCGTCTGGAGCACCTCGTGTGCAATCTCGACAGGCGATGGCTCCGCATCCGCGATAAAGCACGCCGGGGTGTTGAACGGATTCCAGTGCGTCGCATATCGGTTCGCGATATCCAGGCTGATACTCGACCAGGTTACGTGGGGGCAGCCGCTCAAACTAGCCAGGTGAAGCGGCGCGCTGCTCGGCCCGACTGCGCACTTCGCCGCGCTCAATGCGGAGCACTGCGCTTCCAGTGGCCTGCCCCGCAGATCCTCGGTTCCCTCAAACCAGTAGTTATCCAGCCCCCCGTAACAGGCGACCCTTAACCCTTCCGCCTGCAGGAGACGAACCAGTTCTTCGCATTTCGTTATTGGATAATCCTTATTCCTCACGAGCCGGTCGCCGATTATCTTCTCCGGACGAAAGGCGCAGAGAACATCGGCGACAAATAGCGCCGGACCAGCGGGCGCAAGATTGCGCCATTTCTTGGGAGTCAGCGTGCTCTCTCCCGTGCGAAGTGCATCGCATTCCTGAACGCCCAGTTCGTCCCACAGAACGGCAGGGGCAAGCATCTTGCTACCGTTGCAGACCCGTGGAACTTTGGTGAGTAGCCTGCCTTCGGCGAAGCGCCAGCCTTCCGTTTTAAGTGGAATAAACTCGGTGGCGAACTCGTAAAGATAGCGGCTCGATTCCGGCGCCGCCACAATAACATGTCCGAAATTCTCGGAATATGCCCGAATCATCGGATTCCACCAACACAATTCCCACCCGAATTCGCCGACCCACGGGCCGGCAAACAGCACCGAAGCCTTGGAAAAAGGCGCGAAATATGGCTCGTACGCGATCGGGAGGGGAGGCACCGGTCCCGCTTCGACAATCAATTCTTCATCAGCGCGTTTTCGAGCACCGCGTCGCGTCCAGCGTCTGATCTGGGTCAGCGAATCCTTGCATCGGACACGGGCATCAATCTCCGAAGTCACCAATTCAAGCGCCGGGGCAGTATGGAATGCGATCGGAGCTGCGGCGGAAAGAAGAATGTCTTCAGCGACAGGCGGCGGTTCCGGCATCAATTCCGCGCGCAGCCTTGCTCCGCGAGACAACGCCGTCACGCACGCGGCAACAGTAGTTAAGGCGCCTACCGAAAGATTGGCTTCGCCATATCTGGCGGAGCCCCCGTGAGCACTCACCGCATGCAATACCGTAGGATCCGCGAACCATGCCTTGTGAATACGATTGAGCGACTCTTCGGGAATAATGGCATCGTCGCTGGTCAGGAGGACAGCAGGGAACTCCGCCAAAGTGCCGGCCGCCAGCAGCGGAAAAGGCTGCGATCCATCGGAGGCATTGATCACTCTGATTTTTGAATTCACCGCTTCAGGTGGCATGATGTCAAACGCCCGATGACGATTCACCACCAGGATCTCGTTCACGACCTTCATCGCACTGTAATGCTCGATCAGCGACCCGATCACCGTCAGCGAGGCTCGGCGGTGCAACAAAACGACAGAGATCGACTGCGGCGAAACCGGCGCCAGATCCTGCGGCTCGTTGAAGTTGATTGCTATCCTGGCTCCGCCCCACCCTCGCGGGTTCGCCACCAGACGGCCTTCCTTCAGATTGCGCAGGCTGGCCTTCTCATTCGCGCGCCACATTACGTGCCAACTGCGCTTCCCCGTGTGCGAAGCCTTCTCCACCATCGAATTCCTGATCGGCGAAGCTCCTCCTGTTCTCGCATGCACGTGGCGAAGTCCCATCGCCTTCGCTCGCCAGATCAGGTCCTGATCCTGATGACCGATGGGTTCGAACGATTCGTCGTAGCCGCCCAACCGGTAAAACCAGTAGCGCGGGATGCAGATCCGGCCGAAAGTACCGCGCAGAGGGTCGCCGCGCTCGCCCTCGTCCATCTGCAGCACAAGGTCTTCCACGCGTGCGAAGCGTCGGGAAATAATCCTTCGCATGCCTTCGTTGCTGTTGTCGGCATCGAGGTTGACCAGCAGGTCTCCGCGTCCCAGGCGATGCGCGAGGTTCTTGGCTTTCGGACAGTGGTAGTGCCTGGCCTCCGTCCGTGCATAAACCAGACGCCCCGACTCCATCGCGTTCTGGCAAGCGGGCGATGATTCAATGTATCGGCCCAAATCATCCGGGCTTCCATAATCGACGAGAACAAGTTCTTCGTCGTCGCGAAGGTGCGCGAGATTATCGACAATTGTCAAAGCAATCTGCCAAAGACGACCATGACAGGTGGTGCAATATGAAACCCTTATCTGTCTCACCTTTTCCATTCCGAATCGGCGATCTAATCATTTCTCACACTGGGCCGTTCAGCCCGAAACGCGAACGGAGCAAAAAGATTCTTCACTCGAAAACGGGAAACGTCAATCCGTAAACATATAAAAAACAGCGCAGCGATTGCAGGAAAAATTAGGAGGTTGCGGCATCCGACGCTTTGTTTTTCCTGCTTACAAAATGCTAAGGATTGGTAAGGATTGTTCTTGACAGGGATAAGAGTTAACTCCAGTATGAAGAAAGTTGCATCACACACTTGCATTTGATGCGTCGTGTGGAGGGATCGAATGGCCTTGGTCCAAGTCGCTCAACTCGCGAGGCAAGCTGCGTCGGACGCTGGCGTCCTCAACGCGCTGCGCGATGATCCGGCGAGCGTGCGGGGCCCCCTGAATCTCAGCGACGCTCAACTGAGGGCGCTTATCAGCGCGGGCTCGTTTACAACGGCACGTCCGGTTGTGACCACGAGTCACACTGAAGCGTCGCAGCCAAATACACTCGCGGCTCTCGAAATCGGTACGCTGTTCCCCCCCGAAGGACAGGGGCAATTTCCCACGCCGGGAGAATTGCCCGGGTCCGTTGTGGTTGCACCGCACGCGGCACCCACTGCTTCCCCGACATCCAGCCAGCCACCACACTCGGTTCCAAGCCGAAGCCCACTTGCGGCGCATTCGCCGGACGCGAGCGCTCCGTCTTCAGCACACGCTCCTGGCGCGGGTCGTACTCCGGCGGTAGGACAAGCCCCGCAGAGTACTCCGCGGGCGCCTCAGCACACGGCTCCACAAGCTCAAGGTGCGACGCCGCGAGCCGTTCCTCGCGCCGTGACGCCGCAAGGTCCTACGGTCATATCGACCGGTTCGGGTGAGTCGATCGAAGAAATCGCTGCTACGGGTTGTGACGATCAAGGCTCCAGCGGCACTCCTCCTGAGCCGTGCACGTGCGACTGCGGCGTGTGTGAAACCGCAATTGTTTCCATTGTGGCGGAAGTAACTGCAGCCGCCCAAACGGCGATCACTTCCATTACGGCGATCGCAGGACTTCACTAACCTCATCGGGCTCCAGTGAACACATAAACCAACGGTGCGCAGGAAGAATATGGCGACGAAACCAGCAGCGAACCAAAAGGCCGGAGGGGCCGGGAAGATGCAGAGGGCCGCTCCGAAAACTTCCAAACCCGCGAGCGCGGTGGTTGCGACGCGGTTGGCTCACGGCGGGGGTCAAACGACCTCGACAGGCCTCTCCGCCACGCGCGCGGCGGCCAACCTCACAGGAGGAACGAATCCGGCATCACGGTTCACTGTATCCAATCCGCTGACACAGAGTTCGTTCCGTTTGGCCGGGAACCTCGTGCCGCAGCCGTTGCCACAAAGTGAACCCAACATTTTTGCGGCTGCCGCCGGAGGCACAAGCACTCCGCCAGGGTCGTCGCCGACAGCTTCGCCGGGAAGCCC
>NZ_JBAUSA010001383.1:0-1534 GCF_049581465.1 Caballeronia sp.
CACTTATACGCCGGCCGCTAGCGCCGGCTGTCAGCCTCCGCCTAAGCGCCCCGGCCGGACGAATTGACGGGCCTTCCTGACGCAATCCGCTGGCTGTAAACCTGCGTCGATACACTGGCGACCGATAACCATAGATCGAAATATTCGAGCAGACTCGTCCCGTTTCCGGGAGCATTAATTTTTTTTCCCCGAGAACCACCAAATGAAAGCTTCTGCTTGGCGTTCCAATTCGAATAGCGTGCCGTTGCTCAAGATTGCCCGGGTATTCGTCACGTTCTGCGTCGCGGCTCTTGCCGCCCAAGCCACCCCGACGCTTGCCGCCGACAAGGAAGTTACGATCGCCTATCAGGACATGATGGTGCCGTGGCGCTACGCGCAGCAGCTCGACGAGGCTGGCAAGGAAACCGGCTACAAGGTCAGCTACCGCAAGTTCGGCGGTGGCGGCGACGTGATCCGCGCGATGGCGTCGGGCAACGTGCAAATAGGCGAAGCGGGTTCCAGCCCGGTCGCGGCGGGCTTGAGCCAGGGATTGCCGATTGAGTTGTTCTGGATCCTCGACAACATCAACGACGCGGAAGCACTGGTCGCGCGCGACGGCAGCGGCGTGAGCACGGTCGCCCAGCTCAAGGGCAAGCGCCTGGGCGTGCCGTTTGTATCGACGAGTCATTTTCATGCATTGCTCGCCATCAAGAATGCCGGCTTGAGTCCCTCCGACGTCAAAGTGCTGAACATGCGTCCTGCTGAAATCGCGGCCGCCTGGGAGCGCGGCGATATCGATGCTACCTATATCTGGAACCCGGTTTTGTCGAAGGTGGAAGCAAACGGAAAGGTCGTGACGACATCCGGGACGATCGCTGCACAAACCGGCCTTGCAACGTTCGACGGCTTTGTCGTGGATCGCAACTGGGCTAAGGCGAATCCCCAATTCATGGCGACGTTCGTGAAGATTCTTGCGAAGGGCGACGCCGATTATCGTGCGCATCCGGATCAGTGGGTTGGAACCACGCCGCAAGGCAAGGCGGTCGCCAGCGTCTCGGGTGGCACGCCGGAAGAAGTGAAGGCATCGCTCGCTCTTTACCAGTTCCCCACGCCCCAGGAGCAGTCTTCCGACAAGTGGCTTGGCGGCGGGTCGGCGTCGGGTGCCGCGAAGTCGTTGACGGCGACAGCAGACTTTCTGAAAGACCAGAAGACGCTGCAAAGTACGTTGCCCGATTATTCTGTTGGCGTCACGGACGAGTACGTCAAGGCTGTTGCCACCGCAAGGTAAGTGCCAAGGTGCCTTAGCAGGTACCTTGGCCAGTTCATTCACGGATATCCATCATGCTTGAAATCAGGGACCTGTCGATCGAATACCCCGCTAAAAAGGGGCCGCCGAACCTCGCCCTCGACAACGTTTCCTTGTCGATAGAAGCCGGTGAGTTCGTCGTGGTGCTTGGCGCGTCGGGTTGTGGCAAGACAACCCTGCTCAACACGATCGCCGGCTTTATTCCTCCGACCCGGGGCGAGATCGTGCTCGATGGCAGTCTGGTGGAAG
>NZ_JBAUSA010001384.1:0-1608 GCF_049581465.1 Caballeronia sp.
GCTCGGAAACGGAAATTCCCGGCACGCTGTCTATCGCGCGCCACCTGTTCAAATGGTTGCGCAGCGTGGCGAGCCGGGTCGGCTTCACGAAGCAGTCGTCCATACCTGCGTAGCGGCACATGGAAAGTTCCTCGGGCGCGGTGCTCGCTGTAATACCGAGAATGGGCAGTCGCTTCGATAACCCTAGTTCGCTCGCCCGCACGCGCCGCGCAAGTTCGTAGCCGGTCATGTTCGGCATGTGGCAATCGGTGATGAGAAACCCGTAGTGCGTCTCTTTGAGCGCGGCGAGCGCTTCAACGCCGTCCTGCACGACGTCGCAAGCAAAGCCTAACAAAGCCAATTGATGCCGTATCAGCTCCTGATTCACGGGATGATCTTCTGCGACCAGGACCAGCCGCCCGGCGCGAATCGCACGCTCGCGGTCGGGCGGCTCGGTATTCGCTTCGATACCCCGCGTCGCGCGGGAGACGATTTGCGGCAAACCAGTCAACGCCGCGATGCACGCGGCGCCGAGACCATGCCATGAGATCGGATTGACGCTCACGCGAATGTCGTCGTTGAGAATACGATAGCCCGTGGGCTTCGGCTTCTCGGTCACATGAATCACGCGCGTTTTCGGCGGCAGCGCTTCGCTGTGCGAGTCGCTCACAAATACGAGATCGATGTCGTCGAACGTGGCCGGGTCGCGCAACGCGTTGTCGTCGCGAGAAAGAATGTGCAGCTTGAGCCCCAGCGCCTGACCATAGTCCACGAGCGCGCGCGCCACGCGGGAATCGTCGATCGCGATGATTCCGCGCTTACCGCGCAAGCCGTCGATCTGATAGTTGAACGTCTCCACCGGCATCGTCAGACGCACGGTCATTGTCGTACCGGAGCCTAAGCGACTTTTCAGGTCAAGCGTGCCGCCCATTAGAGCAACCAGTTTGCGGCAGATCGTCAGGCCGAGTCCTGTCCCTCCAAAACGTCGCGTAGTCGAGGATTCAGCCTGAACGAACGGCTCGAAAAGTCGTGCTTGCACGTCCTCTGCAATGCCGATCCCCGTGTCCTCGACGCTCAGCTCAATGGTCTGAACACCGCCGTCGGTATTGACGAGGTTCACCGCCAGCGCAACTTCGCCCTTCATGGTGAACTTGATGGCATTACTGAGCAGATTGAAAACCACTTGACGCAGACGCACACTGTCGCCGCGCAGGCTCGCCGCGATGTCCGGCGCCACGTCCACGCGAACGCGCAAGCCCTTTTCGTGCGCGCGCCCCGCCAGTAAGCCGACGGCGTTATCGACGAGTTCGCGGATGTCGATCGGCATCGATTCAATTGTCAGGCGTCCGGCCTCTATCTTTGAATAGTCGAGTAAGTCGTCCAGGATTTGCAGCAGTGTGCTAGCGGAATCCTGGATCATGCCAAGCATTTGAGATTGATCGGGGTTGAGGGGCGTGTTCTCGAACACTTCCACGAGACCCAGTACGCCGTTCATGGGCGTGCGGATTTCGTGGCTCATCATGGCCAGGAAATCGTCCTTCGCGCGAGATGCCGCTTCCGCCGCGTCGCGCGCAGCCGCCAGTTCGTCGGCTCGCGCCCGCTCGAAACTCGCGTCGATCCAATAGCCGC
>NZ_JBAUSA010001385.1:0-2462 GCF_049581465.1 Caballeronia sp.
CAGGAACTCGGACCCTGGCATTTCGCGGGGAACGTGTGGCGTACGTTGCAGGATGGGAAGACGCAGTCGCAGGATGGTTCGGCCTGGCAGTATCAACTGGTCGCGGATTATGACTTGTCAAAGCGTACCGACGTCTATCTTGAGGCGGATTATTCGCTCTACAAAGGGGGGCTTGTTGGCGCGCAGTTAATGGGCGTGAATGGCGTTAGCTATGCGCAGAAGGGCACCCAGGTTGGCGTGATGACGGGGCTGCGGCATAAGTTTTGAGGGGGAGGTTTTGGGGGGCTAGCGGAACCCCCCAATTCCCCAACCCCTTTCAAGAATGCTTCTCGATCAACTCGACCTTATACCCATCCGGATCTTCAACAAACGCGATCACCGTCGTCCCGCCTTTCACCGGGCCGGCCTCGCGCGATACCTTCCCACCCGCTTCGCGAATGAGATTGCACGCTGCGGCGGCATCGTCGACTTCCAGCGCAATGTGTCCATACGCCGAGCCCAGGTCGTATTTATCGACGCCCCAGTTGTACGTCAATTCCAGCACGCTGTTCTCGCTCTCATCGCCATAACCGACGAATGCCAAGGTGTACTTGTATTCCGTATTCTCGCTCTGGCGCAGCACTTTCATGCCAAGAATGCGGGTATAGAAATCGATGGAGCGCTGCAAGTCGCCGACTCGCAGCATGGTATGTAGAAGTCGCATGATGAGGTTCCTCTTTCGTGGCTATAGAAAACGATCCGTGCAAGCGCACGGCAGACGCGCCCAAAAATTGTACGCCCGAGTGCGCGGACTCACCGGGCATCGAATAAGCGGTGCGATGGACGTCAAAGCACCGGCAGCAACTCAGGCGGGTGATGCTTCAACGTGTGACGCGCTTCGCGAAAGTCCGGAAATATCGACTCGACTGTCTGCCAGAAGCGTGGGCTGTGATTCATCTCGCGAAGATGCGCAAGCTCATGCGCCACAACGTAATCGATAATCGGCACCGGAAAGTGGATGAGCCGCCAGTTGAGCCGAATCTTGCCATCGCTGGAACAACTGCCCCAGCGCGTCGCCGCGGACGACAACGCGTACGCACGGAACGTGACATCCAACTTTGCCGCGTAGACCGGCAGCCGTTCGCCGAACACGTGCAGGGCGCGCGCATGCAACCAGCGTTGCACGCGCTCGCGAATGTGCTGCGGCTGGGCATCGCCGGGAAGAGCGAGCCACAAGACGCTCTTGTCGGCATCGAAGAAGGGCACGGGATCGATCGAGCCCGGCACCGCGGTGAGCATGATGCTTATCGTCCGCCCGAGATACGGCAACTGCGCGCCATCTTTCCATTCGATGCGGGGAAGCGCGCGCTCTTGCGCGCGTGCCTGCCACTCGCCGAGCTTCTTGAAGATCCACGTTTCCTTCTCGACAATCGCGCTCTCGATATCCGCAATGGTCACCCAGCGCGGCGCGGTAATGGCGAGGCCGGTGCCGTCGATGGTGAAGCCAATGGTCCGTCGCGACGAACGCTTCAAGCGATACGTGAGCTTTCGCGCACCGAGCAATAGCTCGCGATGGCGCGCCCCATCGGGCGCACGCGGCGGCGAGGGCGCGATCGAAGGTTCGATGGGGGCAATGTCGCCGCGCAACGTGGCCGGCATGGCCGGTACAGCCGGCAAGCTCGATGCAGGCGTAGCAGACATAACAGGTGCAGGAGGCATGGGCGGTGACGACGGCTGCACGAAGGGCAGGTCGAGTTGCGGGTTGTCGAGCGCGGCAGCGGGGCGCTGTCGCGAGGGAGTCTTCGGCATCGGCTCAGCTTGGCGCACGCGGCGCAGGAATGTCGGGAGGAACGAAGTCAACGAAAAGGCCACGGTGCGCTCCGGCAGCTATTGAACGCTATGGGTCAATCGTCGCGCTCTGCGTAGCCGCGTATGGCACGGAGTACGCGGCCGGATCGATAAGGCGCATTTCCTCTTCGATCCAGCGCTCCACGCGCGCGTTGACTTCATCCGCTGTGAGGCCGGTTGTGTCAATCGGACGACCAATCGACATCGTGACTATACCCGCATATTTCAGAAACGATTTCCGCGGCCAGACGTGCCCCGCATTGTGCGCGACCGGCACGACAGGCGCCCCCGCCGCGACTGCGAACCGTGCGCCGCCGGACTTGTATTTGCCCTGCTTGCCCACGGGCGTGCGCGTGCCTTCCGGGAACATGATTACCCACGCGCCTTCCGCCATGCGTTCGCGTCCCTGGCGCGCCACCGATGCGAACGCGTCCTTGCCCTGGCGCCTGTCGATATGAACCATCTTGAGCATGCCCATGGTCCAGCCGAAGAACGGAACGAACAGCAGCTCGCGCTTGAATACGTAGCAGAGCGGCTTGGGCATCAACGCGGGAAAGGCCAGCGTTTCCCATGCCGATTGATGCTTCGACAGCAGCACGGCGGGCCCATCGGGGAGATTCTCGACGCCTTTGATC
>NZ_JBAUSA010001386.1:0-4372 GCF_049581465.1 Caballeronia sp.
GCATGAGCCCGCGCCCGACAATGACCCATATGGCCAGGCCGAGCAACGGCAAAAGCAGCACCAGTGGCCATAGCGTCCGCCACGCGACGCCTGCCGCGAGCCGGTTGCGGATGGAAAGCGGCTGGGCGAGCTGCACGACGTTATCGCCGACGATCGCGCTGTAGACGCGCCATACGCCGCGCGACGTGGTTTCGGTGGAAAAGCCAAGTTCCGCATGCGGAGCGAGCGCCACGCGGGGGTGCGAGTAGTACATCAGCACGCCGTTACGGTTCCATATCTGGATGACGACGCCTTCGTCGCTGTCGCTGCGCGACTGGAGGACGGATGAAAAGGGTTCCGACGGCAGCGCGGCTGCGATCTGTTCCAGTTGGTAATCGAAGAGTTCGTTGGCTTCGGCCAGAGCCTGTCGATAGATCAGCCAGCCAGCGAACCCCACGCCTACGATCACCAGTGCAAGCAGCCAGACCAGCAATTGGCGTCGAATCGAATGCATCACGCTTCCTTCGCGACCATGTAACCCAGGCCCCGGACGTTTCTGATCAGATCGGGGCTGAGCTTCTTGCGTAGCGAGTGGATGTAGACCTCGACCGTGTTGCTGCCGATTTCCTCACCCCAGCCGTAGATTTTCTCTTCGAGCTGACTCTTCGATAACACCGCCCCCGGGCGTGCCATCAGCGCTTCCAGCAGGGCGAATTCGCGGGCCGAGAGGGCGATGGGCTGGTTGTCCAGAGTGACCTGGTGGCCCACAGGGTCGAGCGTGAGGGCGCCGTGGCGGATCAGCGAATCGCCTCGGCCAGCGTGGCGGCGGATCAGCGCGCGCATTCGGGCGCCCAGTTCGTCGAGGTCGAAGGGCTTGACGAGGTAGTCGTCGGCGCCGGCATCCAGGCCTTTTACCCGATCCGCGATGGCGTCGCGCGCGGTGACGATGAGTACGGGCAGCGCGTTGCCTTTGGCCCTCAAGCTCTTCAATACGTCCAGTCCGTCCTTCTTGGGCAAGCCCAGGTCCAGGAGCATGAGGTCGTAGGACTCTCCCCCTACCGCGGTTAGCGCCGCTTCGCCGTCCTGTACCCAGTCGACCGCGAAGCCATCGCTGCGCAACGCCTTGCGGACACCCTCCGCAATCATTCTGTCGTCTTCTACTAGCAGGATTCGCATGATGGCTTGGCTTTATATCGGCCCGTCGGGGCTGGGAGCCCATTTTAGCGGGCGTCGGATTAAAGGGGGCTTAAGGTGACTTAAGGCGGCATTTACGTAGAATCACGCCACGCTCATAGCCGGCCGCCTCGCTTCCATGTCCGAAATCACTCGCTCGACCGTTGCGCCGACGCCCTCCCCTCAAGCGCTCACTATCATGCTGTGGCTGGTCGCGACCGGCTTCTTCATGCAGACCCTCGATTCGACCATCGTCAATACCGCGCTTCCCGCCATGGCCCGCAGCCTCGGTGAAGCCCCTCTACGCATGCAGGGCGTCGTGATCGCCTATTCGCTGACCATGGCAACGGTCATTCCGTTTTCCGGCTGGCTCGCCGATAAATTCGGCACCCGGCACGTCTTCTTCAGCGCCATCCTCGTCTTTACCATCGGCTCGCTTCTTTGCGCCAACGCACATTCGCTGTCCCAACTCGTCGCCTATCGCGTGGTGCAAGGGGTTGGCGGCGCTATGCTCCTGCCAGTCGGACGGCTCGCCGTCCTCCGCGTGTTTCCCGCCGAACGCTATCTCAGCGCGCTGTCATTCGTCGCCATTCCCGGTCTCATCGGCCCGCTGATCGGACCGACGCTCGGTGGGTGGATCGTCCAGATCGCTTCGTGGCACTGGATCTTTCTTATCAACGTGCCGGTCGGCATTGTCGGCTGTATCGCCACCCGGCTCTTCATGTCCGATAGCCGTAATCCCGATACCGCGCCCTTCGATCTCGCGGGCTACCTGCTGCTCGCCGTCGGCATGGTCGCGCTCACCGTTTCACTCGACGGCCTCGCCGATCTCGGCCTCCAGCACGCCATCGTGCTCGTGCTGCTGGTGCTCAGCTTCGGTTGCTTCGTCGCCTACGGCCTCCACGCGGTACGCGTGCCGCAACCCCTCTTTTCGCTCGATCTCTTCAAGATCCACACGTTCAGCGTCGGCCTGCTCGGCAATCTTTTTGCCCGGATCGGCAGTGGCGCCATGCCGTACCTGATCCCACTTCTGCTTCAGGTCAGTCTCGGCTATTCGGCGTTCCAGGCCGGTCTCATGATGTTGCCCGTCGCGGCTGCGGGGATGGCGTCAAAGCGCCTCGTGACCAGGCTGATCATGGCGCGCGGGTATCGTCAGGTGCTGGTGGTCAATACCGTGCTGGTCGGCCTCGCGATGGCCAGTTTCGCTCTCACCAGTGCCAGCCAGCCGTTATGGCTGCGACTTGTGCAACTGGCCATTTTCGGCAGCGTCAACTCCATGCAGTTCACCGCGATGAACACGCTCACCCTGAAAGACCTCGGCGTCGGCGGCGCCAGCAGCGGCAACAGTCTCTTTTCGCTCGTGCAAATGCTCTCCATGGGTCTCGGGGTGACCATCGCCGGCGCGGTGCTCGCGACCTTTACCGGCATCCTGCCACGGGTCGCCGCCACCGATTTGCTGCCCGCTTTTCACGCAACGTTCCTGTGCGTCGGCATTATTACGGCGTCTACGGCGTGGATCTTTGGGCAACTCGCGCCGGAGATTCGCCCGGTATCGAAGGGAAGAACGGATCCCTCGGAATCGCATTGAGTTTTTGAGCGTTTTGAAGTCAACGAATATTAAGGGCCAGGTTATCTGTCACGAAAACGCCTACGAGGAGGATGTATCCGTTTTCTGGCCCACGCCGCTGGTTTGCTGCACTATCGGAGTGCGGGCGGCACCGCCGCGCGGCAGCGGCACGACGTGAACACGCGCTTTATCCCGTGCTGCGCCACAGCGGGCCCAATATCTCGATATTCTGGCAAATGCGCATGCTTCTTGCTCATGGCTAAGTCGGGCTATCCTGTAAACTAGTCGTTTACCCACCCACTTCGTGCCGCACACCGCGTCCGAAGGCCAGGCACCCACACTATGAGCACGGTTGATCTCGACCCTCCCCGCTTCCAGCCGCCCCGCCCCGTCGCGAGCGATGACGGCGCGCGGCGCACCGTCCTGTATGGTGAATTCACCGTGTTCAGTGTGTTCCAGCCGGTGTTTTCGGTGTCGCACCGGCGGGCGATCGGATATCACGCGTCGCTTCGTGCCCGCGATGATTCCGGCCGGCAGGTGCCATCGCACGAAGTTTTCACGCAGGCGGCGCGACGCGGCGATTTGCTGGAGTTGGGCCGGCTGGCCGAATCGCTGCATCTGGGCAACTTCTTTGCGTTCGATAGCGACGACGAATGGCTATTCCTGAGCCTTCATCCGGCCGCATTGATGGACACGAGTTATGGCGACGCGCTGTTGGCATCGTTGAAAGACGTGGGGTTGCCGCCGCAACGGGTGGTGCTCGAAGTGCCGGAGCAAGCCGGAGGCGAAACCACGCGATTCGCCGAGATCATTGATTCGCTGCGCAAGTCCGGATTCCTGATTTCGCTCGACGGCTTTGGCGTGAAGCATTCGAATATCGACCGGGTGTGGCATTTGCGTCCGGATATCGTGACGCTTGACCGCTGCATTCTTCAACAGGCAAGCGAACATTCCCATATTGAGCGCGTGTTGCCGGGCCTGGTTTCGCTGCTGCACCAGTCCGGGCAGTTGGTGTTGATGGGCGGCTTGAGTACCGAACGCGATGCGCTCATTGCGCTCGAATGCAACGTCGATTTTGTGCAAGGCGCGTATTTCGCGGCGCCGAGCGTCGAGGCGGTCAAGCCGCAAGCTGCGCAGGGCGTGGTGGATGCGCTATCGGCGACGTCGCGGGAACGGGTGACGGCGCGCGAACGCGTGCAATCCGCGCGATTGGCGCCGTACGTCGGTGCGCTGGAAGCGGCGGCTACGCGCCTGATTGAGGGCGAGATGCTCATCGATGCCACGCGTTCGTTGCTGCAACTCAACGAGACGGCGCGCTGCTTCTTGCTTGATGCGTCGGGCCGCCAGATCGGCGATAACGTGCTGCCTGCTGCGCGTGCATCGCAGCGCGCAAAGCGCTTCCGGCCGCTGCTGCATTCGGAGGGTGCGAGTTGGGAGCGCCGGCCCTATTTCATTGAGGCGTTGCGCTCGCCTGGGCGGGTTCACATGACGGCGCCGTATTTGTCGATTAACGAGGCGCATTTATGCGTCACGGCGTCGATTGCGGCGCAGGCCTCGCATGGCTTGCAGGTCTTGTGCGTCGATATTAATTGGGACGTGACTTCGCCGGTGAAGTGATGCTGCGCGGGGGGGGGGGTCGCTGGCGCGGTTTGG
>NZ_JBAUSA010001387.1:0-11725 GCF_049581465.1 Caballeronia sp.
TGCCGATCGTGCCGCGCGGCGCCGGCACGGGCTTGTCCGGCGGCGCCATGCCGATCCGGCACGGCATCGTGCTGTCGCTCGCGCGCTTTCGCAAGATTATCGATGTCGATCCGTACGCCCGCACCGCGACGGTCCAGCCCGGCGTGCGCAATCTCGCAATATCCGAGGCTGCGGCGCCATTCGGGCTTTACTATGCGCCCGATCCTTCGTCGCAGATCGCCTGCACGATCGGCGGCAACGTCAGCGAGAATTCCGGCGGCGTCCATTGCCTGAAGTACGGCCTGACGTGCCACAACGTGTTGCGCGTGCGGGCGGTATCCATGGAAGGCGACATTCTCGAATTCGGCTCGCTCGGCCTCGACGCGCCGGGCCTCGACTTGCTTGCGGTGTTGATCGGCAGCGAAGGCATGTTCGCCATCGTCACGGAAGTCACCGTCAAGCTGATTCCGAAGCCGCAAACGGCGCAGGTGATCATGGCGAGCTTCGACGATGTCATCAAGGGCGGCGATGCCGTTGCGGCAATCATCGCGGCCGGCATCATCCCGGCGGGCCTGGAAATGATGGACAAACCTGCAACGCGCGCCGTCGAAGAGTTCGTGCAAGCAGGCTACGACCTCGACGCCAAGGCGATCCTGCTGTGCGAATCGGACGGCACGGCTGATGAGGTGGCCGAGGAAATCGTCCGGATGACCGCGGTATTGCGCGAATTCGGCGCCACGCGCATCCAGATTTCACGCTCGGAGGCCGAGCGTCTCAAATTCTGGTCCGGCCGCAAGAACGCGTTTCCCGCCGCCGGCCGTATTTCCCCGGATTACTACTGCATGGACGGCACGGTGCCGCGCCGCCAGATCGGACCGCTGCTAGGGCGTATCGAAGCAATGGAAGTCAAATACGGGCTGCGTTGCATGAACGTATTCCACGCTGGCGACGGCAACATGCATCCGCTGATTCTCTTCAACGGCAACGACCTCGACGAATGGCACCGGGCGGAGGCGTTCGGGTCCGACATCCTGGAAACGTGCGTGGAGCTGGGCGGCACGGTGACGGGCGAGCATGGCGTGGGTATCGAGAAAATCAATTCGATGTGCGTTCAGTTTTCGCCGGAGGAGCGCGACACGTTTCACGCCATCAAACGCGCCTTCGATCCGCCGGGTTTGCTGAATCCGGACAAGGGCATTCCGACGCGCGCGCGATGCGCCGAGTACGGAAAAATGCACATTCGCGGTGGTTTGCTGCCGCATCCGGACATTCCACGGTTTTAGTCCGGACCGCACGCACAAGACCTATCCACGTTTATCCGGGTGGCCGCGCCGGAACGCATCGATACACTGATTCCAAGAGCCAATAAAAACACGCGGAACAACATGACAGAGGATGACATCGTCGCGAGCTGGACGGAGCGCGTGCGCCTCGCGACAGAGCGCCAGACACCGCTGCGGATACGCGGCGGCGGGACGAAGGATTGGTACGGACAGGTGCTGGAAGGTGAGGTCGTCGATACGCGGTCGCACCGGGGAATCATTGAATATGATCCGGCCGAACTTGTGATTACCGCGAAAGCCGGGACGCCGCTGGTGGAGATCGAAGCGCGTCTGGAGGAATGCGGCCAGATGCTGCCGTTCGAGCCGCCGCATTTTGGCCGCCACGCGACCTTCGGCGGCTGCATTGCTGCGGGTCTTGCCGGCCCGCGGCGTGCCGCGACAGGCGCGCCGCGCGATTTCGTGCTTGGCGCGGTAGTGATGAACGGTCAGGGTCAGGTCCTGCATTTCGGCGGACAAGTGGTCAAGAACGTCGCCGGTTACGACGTCTCGCGACTGCTCGCCGGATCGCTGGGTACGCTTGGGTTGATCCTGGAGTTGTCGGTGAAAGTGCTGCCGAAACCGGTTGCCGAGGCCACGCTTAAATTCGATATGAACGCCATCGATGCCGTGCGCAAGCTCAACGAATGGAGCGGTCGTCCCTTGCCGCTGTCGGCGAGCGCGTGGTGCGACCACACGCTCGCTTTGCGCCTGGGCGGCGCGGAAGCGGCGGTCAAGGCCGCGCGTTTATCGCTGGGCGGCGAAGTGGTGGACGCAGTGGAAGCCGAGCGCTTCTGGTCCGGCTTGCGGGAACAGACCGATCCGTTCTTCGCCGTGCTGCCGCCTAGAGCTGCGCTGTGGCGTCTTTCATTGCCGTCGATCGCCGAGCCCATGCACCTCGCCGGACCGCACCTGATGGAATGGGGCGGCGCGCAGCGCTGGTGGATCACCGACGCCGATCCTCAAACGGTCCGCATCAGTGCCAAACAAGCGGGTGGCCATGCAACCATTTTCAGGACGGGCGCCGCGTACGACCGCAACACGAGTGTCTTTACTCCCCTGGCCGCCCCGATGATGAAAATCCATCGCGGCTTGAAAGCTGCATTCGACCCCGCGCGCATTTTCAATCGCGGGCGCCTGTACCCCGATTTCTGAGCCGGAAGGCCCTCGCAATGCAAACGAACCTCGCCGACTTCATGCGCGGCACGCCCGATGGCGACGAAGCCGAAGCCATTCTGCGCAAGTGTGTGCATTGCGGTTTCTGCACGGCGACATGTCCCACGTACCAGATCCTGGGCGATGAGCTGGATGGCCCGCGCGGGCGCATCTACCTGATGAAGCAGATGATGGAAGGCGCGCCCGTCACGCGTAGCACGCAGCTGCATCTCGATCGCTGCCTGACTTGCCGCAATTGCGAGACGACATGTCCGTCGGGCGTTCAATATGGCCGGCTGATCGAGATTGGCCGCAAAGTGGTGGAAGAGAAAGTGGAGCGGCCATTCGGCCAGCGCGTGAAGCGTCAATTGCTCGCCAACTTCCTGCCGAACAGCAAGCTTTTTACGCCCGCGATGAAGCTCGGCCAGCACTTCCGGCCGTTTTTGCCGAAGACCTTGCGCGCGAAAGTTCCAGTCGCTGAGCGTCCGCTTTTGGAGCCTACGCGCAAACATGAGCGCAAGATGTTGATGCTCTCCGGCTGTGTCCAGCCCGCGATGATGCCCAACGTGAATATCGCGACTGCGCGCGTCTTCGATGCCCTGGGAATCGAGATTGTGACCGCGCCGGACGCGGGTTGTTGCGGCGCAGTCCGGCTGCATCTTGGCTACAACGAGGACGCGCTGGATGATGTGCGCAATAACATCGACGCGTGGTGGCCGTACGTGGAAGACGGCGTGGAGGCGATCGTAATGAACGCGTCCGGGTGTGGCGCGATGGTGAAGGAATACGGGCACCTGTTGCGCAACGATCCGGTCTATGCAGAAAAGGCCGCGCGGATTGTGGACATGACGCGCGATCTCGCCGAAATCCTTCCGCAATATGAGGAGCAACTGGGCGCGCTCGTGCGCCGGCGCGCCGTGCATACGGTCGCGTTCCATCCGCCGTGCACGTTGCAACATGGCCAGCAGATCCGCGGTCAAGTCGAGAACCTGCTGACCACACTTGGAATAGAAGTTCACATTCCCGCCGATAGCCATCTCTGTTGCGGCTCGGCGGGCACCTATTCGGTTTTGCAGCCGAAGCTGTCGTACACGCTGCGCGACCAGAAGCTCGAACAGCTCGAAAAGCTCGAACCGCAGATGATCGTGTCGGCGAATGTCGGGTGTATCGCGCATTTGCAGAGCGGGACATCGACGCCCGTCGCGCACTGGATTCAGTTGCTCGAGCATCTGCTGTATGGCTAGCGTTGGGGGATGGGGCGCGCGGGGCTCAAACCGCGCCAGCCCCTCCGGGAACGCAGCCTTGCGTCCGTATAATCGGGGCTTGTCATTCACCGGCTCTTGAACACGCGATGCCCTCCTCCTCCGATCTCGCCCGTCACCTCAATGAAGTCCGCCAACGCATCGCGCAAGCCGAAGCGGCGGCATCGCGCGACGCATCGTCTGTTGCGTTGCTGGCGGTATCGAAGACCTTTCCCGCCGAGGATGTGCGCGCCGTGTTCGAAGCAGGACAACGCGCATTCGGCGAGAACTACGTGCAGGAAGCGGTGGCGAAGATTGCCGCACTCGCCGATCTGCGCGATCAGGTCCAGTGGCATTTCATTGGGCCGTTGCAGTCGAACAAGACCAAGGTCGTCGCCGAGAATTTCGACTGGGTGCATTCCGTCGATCGGCTGAAGATCGCCGAACGGTTGAGCGAACAGCGGCCCGAGAGCATGGCTGCGCTTAATGTTTGCCTGCAAGTCAATGTCAGCGGCGAGGCGTCGAAGAGCGGCGTTGCGCCCGCAGAAGCGCTGGAACTTGCGCGCCGGATTGCCGCGCTACCCCGATTGCGCTTGCGCGGGCTGATGGCGATTCCCGAAGCCGCCGAATCCCTCGATGAACAGCGCGCGCCGCATCGGCGACTGCGCGAACTCATGGAATCGTTACGCGCCGATGGCCTGGAACTCGACACGCTTTCGATCGGCATGTCAGCCGATCTCGAAGCAGCGATCCTCGAAGGCTCGACAATGGTGCGCATCGGCACGGCGATCTTCGGCGCGCGCGATTATTCAAACTGATTTTTATAACGCAAACTCATCATGAAAATTGCTTTTATCGGCGGCGGGAATATGGCGTCGGCGCTCATCGGCGGCTTGATCAAGCGGGGCGTCGCGCCAGCCGACCTCTATGCCGTCGATCCCGGTGAAGAAGCGCGCGTCCGCGTTGAAAAGGAGTTCGGCATCAAGACGGGTGTTGCCATCGACTCGACGCTCGCCGGCTACGACGCCATTCTTCTCGCCGTCAAGCCGCAAGTATTGAAGGACGTCGCGACTGCCTTGCGGCCTGCGCTGTCGAAGCAATTGGTCATCAGCATCGCAGCGGGGATTCGCGCTGCCGATCTGTCGCGCTGGCTCGGCGGGTATACGAATGTCGTTCGCACCATGCCGAATACGCCGGCGCTCATCGGCATGGGCGTGACGGGTTTGGCAGCGCTTCCCGGCGTTGACGATGCCGCGAAAGCGCTGGCGTCGAAGGTGCTTGAAGCGGTCGGCGAGATCGTCTGGTTCGACGACGAATCGAAGATCGACGCTGTCACCGCTATTTCGGGCAGTGGTCCGGCGTACGTGTTTTATTTTATCGAAGCAATGCAGGAAGCGGCGCGCCAGTTGGGAATGGACGAAAGCCAAGGGCGCGCTTTGGCGGTCGCCACGTTCACCGGCGCGGCCCAACTGGCGGCGCAATCGAGCGAACCGGCAAGTGTGTTGCGGGAACGGGTGACATCGAAAGGTGGCACGACGGCGGCAGCTTTAGCTTCCTTCACGGCACAAGGCGTGAAGGAAGCTATCGTCCGTGGTGCGCTGGCAGCGGACGCGCGGGCGAAGGAAATGGGCGACGAGTTAGGGAAGGCTTGAGGGCGCGACGTAGGTTGCATCGAACGGAGATAAGCCACGCTTCGTTCCAGGCACGCGAAAGGAAAAGCCGTTTCATCAACGAACCGGCGCGCCCCTTCGGTGCGCGCCGGTTCGAACTTCCTTAGTTATGCAACGCGATCTGCACGCCCTGTTGAACCAGCAGTTCCGTATGCGCGCCCGAGTGCTCGTACACGTTATACGTCACGCCGCCGACCTGCGCCGTGCTGTGCTGGGCCCACTGACCGTCGGCGACACCCGCAATGTGCGCGTTCGACAGATCCACCGCATCGCCGTTCGAGCCGCTCACCATCATCTGGTGCTTGCCGTCCTTCTGGAACAGGTCCAGCTCGGCGAGGTTCAGCACATCGGTCAGCGAGAGCTTCAGGCTGTTCGAATGACCACCAAGGTCGATCGATTCAATACCCGATACCTTCGCCGCCGCCGTCTTGCCGGAGAGCGAGGTCAGATCCAGCACCTGGTGATCGCCCGTTAGCTGCAGCGTGTCGATACCGCCCGTGCTGCCCTGGACGTGGCCGGTGGCCTGCTTGAAATAGGCGCTCGGATCAACATTCAAGTCCGCCGTTTCATTGCCGGTCGTGCCCTTGAAGGCCGCGTGTCCGTCCGTCGATATGCCGCCCGGTACCAGGTTGCCGGCCAGGAGACCGGTTGCATCCACCACGCTCGGGATGACAGGCGCGAATGGTGTCGCGTCGACAGTGAAGCTGTAGTTCGAGGCCGCACTCATGCCGGCGGGGGTCGAATGCGTCAAGCTCAGGTTGTGCACGCCATTGGCCAGCGTCGGCAGCGCCCAGCCCGTGTTGTCGCTGGTCGCGATCAGTGTGCCGATCAGCGTGCCGTTGTCGTACAGCGTGTAGGTGTCGCCCGGAATCGCGACGAACGCGAGCACAGGACTTGTATCGTGCGTCGTGGCGCCCGCAGCCACAACGTCAATGCCGTCGGGCGTGTGTTGGCTCAGGCCAAGCAACACCGGCGCTGCGGGTACATTGACGGCCGCGTCAGCGAGCGATTGACTACGAATTTGCGTATTCGACATATTTCTTTCTAGCCTCTGTGCGGAGAAAATCAACGGGGAGTCCCGGATCGGGCGACACCGTATCAGTTGAACGAATGCAGCTTGAATGCCCATGTGCATTTCAATTTCAATCTGCGAAACAATTCTCTGCTGTAGTGGCACGGGGGAGAGATCAGCACGCTCCTAAATCGAACCCGGTAGATGGAGAAATCGCGCCCCTCTGGAGCACGGGCCAAAAGAAGAATTTGCGCTGAAGGCAAGCGAATGCGAATAGTGGCGACGAACAGAGGCGGCGCAGGCCTGCGGACATGGCCATCCCTGTCTTGAAAAAGGGACCCGGCCATTCTCATGAAGCAGGCAAAACGGGAACGGCAGAAGCAAAAGCTTTTTCGTACCGCGCGGCGTTAGCGCATGAACGCGTAATGCGCTGCGATACCCGCGAACAACACCCCGCCGAGCCAGTTGTTATGTTTGAACGCTGCAAAGCACGGCATGCGTTCGCGGTTCTTGATCAACGTGTAGTGATAGATCGCGCATGCGAGCGCCGCCATCCAGCCACCCCAATACAGCGCGCCGAATTGCAATGCCGCGCCGATCCAGACGTAAATCCCAAGCGTCACGGCGTAGCAAAACATAATGGCGAGAACGTCGTATCGGCCGAAAGTCAGTGCGGAGGTGCGGATACCGATCTTGATGTCGTCGTCGCGATCGACCATCGCGTATTCGGTGTCGTAGGCGACCGACCAAAACACGTTCGCAACCAGCATGATCCATGCGAGCGGCGGCACGTGATCCTGAATGGCAGCGAACGCCATTGGAATGCCGAACCCGAACGCGATGCCAAGATACGCTTGGGGAATCGCAAAAAAACGCTTGGTGAAGGGGTAGCTCCCGGCCACGAAAAGAGCGAATACCGATAGCTCCTTCGTCAGCGCGTTGAGCGGCAGGATCAGCAAAAACGCGATCAGCGATAACGCCGCCGCCAACGCCACGGCTTCCCATGGCGCGATCTTGCCGGACGTGATCGGTCGATTCTCCGTGCGCTTAACGTGTTTGTCGAAGTCGCGATCGGCGTAATCGTTGATGGCGCAACCTGCGGAACGCATGAGCAGGGTGCCAAGGATGAAGATCACCAAAAGCATGGGCGACGGATGGCCGTCGGACGCAATCCATAGCGCGTTGAGTGTCGGCCACAGCAGCAGCAGGCTGCCGATGGGCTTGTCCATGCGGACGAGGCGAAGATACAGCGGTAGGCGAGCGAGCATGGAATCGGGCGACGGCGAATGAGCGGTGCAGGTATTTTAAGGCAGTGCGCAGGGTTGGCCCGGATCCGGCCTTTGTTGCGGCGTTTAGCCGGAACGTTACATTTGGCGAGCACGCGATTTCGTCGACCGAGATCCGCTTCAAAAAGCCGAAAGCCCCGAATTCGTCCGAACGCGGGGCTTCCCTAATCGTGCCGCTCACCAACTAGCAGCAATCAACCTCACTCCGCCAGCATGGCCCTCAACATCCACGCGGTCTTCTCATGAATCTGCATGCGCTGCGTCAAAAGGTCCGCGGTTGGTTCGTCGTGGGCGCTATCGGTCAGCGGGAAAATATCGCGCGCCGTACGCACGACTGCTTCCTGCCCTTGCACCAACTGGCTGATCATCTCTTCCGCTGACGGAATTCCGTCAGCTTCGGGAATGCTCGACAGCTTCGCAAACTCGCGATAACTGCCTGGCGCAAACACGCCCAACGCGCGAATACGTTCAGCAATCGAATCGACGGCCAGCGCCAGTTCGGTGTACTGCCCTTCGAACATCAGGTGCAGCGTGTTGAACATGGGCCCCGTGACGTTCCAATGGAAATTGTGTGTCTTCAGATACAGCGTGTAGGTGTCAGCCAGCAAGCGCGACAAGCCTTCGGCAATCTTCTTGCGGTCTTTGTCGCTGATACCGATATTCACAGCCGGTGAGGGGACTTTCTTCGCCATAGTGACTCCTTGATAGTGGTCCGAACGATGGGGGCAATCAAACGACCTTGGCTCCAGTCGCGTCCGCCGAGCGTGCATGAGTTTATCGTAGAAACGGGGTACGACTCGTTGCACGGGCTATGCGCCTTGAACCGAACGCGGCGACTGATACTTCACGCGTCACGAATCACAAGAGACGCGCGAATCCTACGCCTTGCAGCCCTGCCACCACAATCGCCGCATAACCCGCCGCGACGATGCCAAAGCCTATCGCTATCCGCACGCGACGCGATGCCTTCAGGCTCTTCGCCTCGACATCCATCACCGCCCGTCCGATATTCATGATTGCCTGTGTCATCGCCACGCTCCTAAACTCCTGATTCCACTGACGAGGCACCTCACTCGCGCCTCGCCTTCACGCCTTCACGCTTTACTTCACCGCCACGCCGACATCTGCACTAACCGCCTCGACCTTCTGGCCGAGCGCCGCCAGCGCTGCCACGACGCCCGCCGCATATGCCGGATCGGCGCGGTGGAAATGCTCGATCTGCACCCGGACAATTTCATTCGGTACGCCGAAGATTGCCCGCGCGATGTTGCCAAAGAGACGTTGCTTCTGCGCGTCGTCAAAGAGACGGAACAGCGCGCCCGGCTGGCTGTAGTAATCATCATCTTCGCGATGGTCGTAACGCTGCACATCGCCCGCCGCCAACGGCGGTTCGTTGACGCCCGGGTCCTGCGCGAAGTCGCCGAAACGATTCGGCTCGTAGTTCACGCGCCCGCCGCTATTGCCGTCGGTGCGCATTGCGCCATCGCGATGAAACGAGTTCTGCACGACCGCCTTCGATGCATTCACCGGAATCTGGTGGTGATTGATGCCGAGCCGATAGCGCTGCGTGTCTCCGTACGAGAACAAGCGCCCTTGCAGCAACCGATCCGGCGAAAAACCAATGCCCGGCACCACGTTCGCCGGCGAAAAGGCCGCCTGCTCGACGTCGGCAAAGTAGTTCGCCGCGTTGCGGTTCAGTTCGATCGTGCCGACGTCTATCAACGGGTAATCCTTGTGCGGCCAGACTTTGGTGATATCGAACGGATTGATGCCGTAGGTCGCCGCGTCAGCTTCCGGCATGACCTGGATACGGAAATTCCACTTCGGAAAATTGCCGCGATCAATGTTGTCCACCAGGTCATGCTGCGCGCTTTCCCGGTCACGGCCTACGACTTCGGCGGCTTCGGCATCGGTGAAATTTTCGAGCGGCTGCTGCGACTTGAAGTGAAATTTCACGTAAAAACGCTCGTTGTTCGCGTTGATGAACGAATACGTGTGCGAACCGAAACCATGCATTTGCCGATACCCCTTCGGAATCCCACGATCGCTCATCACGATGGTGACCTGATGCAGCGATTCCGGATGGCGCGAGAAGAAGTCCCACGCGTTCACGTTGCTGCGCAGGTTGGTGTAGGGGTCGCGTTTCTGCGTGTGGATGAAGTCCGGGAATTTCAGCGGATCACGAATGAAGAATACCGGCGTGTTGTTACCCACGACGTCCCAGTTGCCTTCTTCCGTGTAGAACTTGATCGAGAACCCGCGCACGTCGCGCTCTGCATCGGCGGCACCGCGCTCGCCGGCCACCGTCGAAAAACGCATGAACGTGGGCGTTCGCTTGCCCACCTCGGCGAACACCTTGGCTTTGGTGAAACGCGAGATATCGTGCGTCACGGTCAGCGTGCCAAACGCGCCGGACCCCTTCGCGTGCACACGGCGCTCGGGAATCACTTCGCGGTCGAAATGCGCCAGCTTTTCGATAAGCCAGAAATCCTGCAACGCGACCGGGCCACGCGGACCCGCCGTGAGCGAGTTCTGGTTGTCTCCGACGGGCGCGCCGGCGGCGGTGGTGAGTTTGCTTTGGGTCATCGAGAGCTCCAGGAATCTGTGGGTATTAACAAAACAAGGACGTGTCGGCGAAAGCGATCAGCACGTGCTGGCGAAATTCGCGAGCACATCCAGAACGACACAGCGCGCCTCGCGGTACGTCGCGGTGAATTGTGTGACCTGGCGGGCGATCAATGTCATGGCTTCCTCCTGTGTTTTTGTGGCGGATCAAGGCTGAACCACGGAAGCCAGAATATCAAACGCTATCGATTTTTATAACTCAATTAATTTTATCTATTCGATAGGTCGAACGAATCGTCCGGGTGTGTCGCTCGACGAAACAGGGATGGGGATGGGGGTCTGGAACCGCGCCCAGTGCGGGCGCGGGTAAAGGTTAGTTCACTGCAGCCGGCAGTTCAAGCCGTGTCACACCAGGAATGTTGCAGGCGGAAATGGCGTCGCAAATCGCTTCGATGGCGGGCATCCGCGTAAAGCTCTTGCGCCAGGCGAGCACGACCCGACGGTCAGGCACGGGCTCTTCGAAGGGCACGTAGCTCAGCAGACCCGCGTCGACACCGCCCGCGTGGGGCTTGACGTCCAGCACAGACATGCGCGGCAACACGGTGATTCCGACACCGCTCGCGACCATATGCCTGATAGTTTCCAGCGACGAACCTTCGAACGTCTTTTGAATGCCGTCGGCGTTCTGCGAAAAACGCATCAGTTCGGGACACACGCCGAGAACGTGATCGCGGAAACAATGACCGCTGCCGAGCAGCAGCATGGTTTCCAGCTTCAAATCTTCCGCATTGATCTTCGCGCGGTTTTCCCAGGCATGACCGGCGGGCATCGCGACGACAAACGGCTCGTCGAAGAGCGGCCGGACCATCAGGCCGGTTTCGGGAAACGGCAGCGCCATGATGGCGACGTCGATTTCACCTTGTTTCAGTAACTCGATCAGCTTGAGCGTGTAGTTTTCCTGCAGCATCAGCGGCATTTGCGGCACGCGCTTGATCATCTGCTTGACGAGCGTGGGCAGGAGATACGGCCCGATGGTGTAGATAACACCAAGTCGCAGCGGCCCGACCAGCGGGTCTTTGCCCTGTTTCGCGATTTCCTTGATGGCGAGCGTTTGCTCCAGCACGCGCTGCGCCTGCGTCACGATCTGATCGCCGATGGGCGTCACGCTTACCTCGCTCGTGCCGCGCTCGAAAATCTGCACGTTCAGTTCGTCTTCGAGCTTTTTGATCGCCACCGACAAGGTCGGCTGACTCACGAAACACGCCTCGGCGGCGCGGCCAAAATGCCGCTCGCGCGCCACCGCGACGATGTACTTCAATTCAGTTAGGGTCATTAGGGACCAATGGGAATTATCGAATCGATAGGATTTGACTTATACACCCGCCGAAGCAATTCGCCAACCCGGACGGCTGCCTTGCTTGAGCGACGTGCGTTAGAGACCGCTCGCGGGACGCCGAGTTCACGCTTTCAAGAATTGTTCGCGCGCGCCAAGCCAGCG
>NZ_JBAUSA010001388.1:0-5194 GCF_049581465.1 Caballeronia sp.
ATTCGACGAACGTCTGGCGCAGGAACTTCGGGCATTGCCAGCGCCAGTGCACCCAGCTCTTCTTGCCGCTACGTTCGGTCACGGGGGCAATGCCGGTATACTTCTGCAGTTCATCAGCCCCGTGGAAGCGCTCGCGCTGCTCGCCAAAGGCCGCGAGCAGGCGCGGCGCCATTTGGGGGCCGGCGCCCGGCAGGCAGTCAAACAGGGCGAAGTCGGGTTGCGCCCGCGCGACCGCCGCAATCTCCCTGTCGAACACATCGATCGCCCAGAGCACGGTGCGCAGCTGCGCCACCAGCGCCAGCACGTGCAACCGGCAGGCCGTGATGATGCCAGGGTCTTCGGTGAGGGGCGTAGCGGCGCGGATCGATTCCAGACGTGCCGCGATCAGCCTGATACGGCACTTGTGGGCATGGAAGAACGCCTCAAGGGTCGTCCTGCGGGCGCGCCTGACCGTCAAGAGCGTCGGCCAGCAGGTGAGGAAGTCGCAGAAGAGCACCGTATCTCTCTGCTCGAACCACTCCAGAGCCTGCGGGTAATACTGCTTGAGCGTGTCACATAAGCGGTTGGTGAATCGGGTCTTGTCGCCGACCAGTTCGCGACGTTGCTCGACCAGGCTGAACAGCGAACGCATGGCGACGCTCTGTGGCCTGAGCGGAGCAAACCGCTCGGGATGGCGCAGCAGGAGTTCGAGTGCCAACTCTGCATCGGTGGGATCGTCCTTGGCGCGGCTTGGTCTGAACGCCTCACGATATTTGGCGAGTGTCGACGGGTTAATCGGGAAGAGCACGAAGAAGTCGTACTTCTGCAGTGCAGCGACGATCGGCCCCCTAGCCAGTTCAAGGGCAACCGCGATAGGGCCACCGAAGCGCTGGTGTAACGACTTTGCCCATTCGTCAATGCGCGCGACCTGATGAGGGATGCAGTCGAACTCGCGCCTGGCGTTGCCGGTGGCCTGCAGGCAGATGTCATGCTTCGTGTCTGCCCAATCGATGCCAACATAAGCGGTGAACTGCTGATTCGATAGAGGTGCCATGTGAACCTCCGCAAGTGGTAAATTGCCTTGCAGGGACATGCATACTTGCGTTCAGCGAAGGCAATATAGTGAGCCGGTGTCACGGCGAACCCTGAGTATTCGTTATCGAGCGCAAGCGCACCCATGGACTCGAAACTAAGGGCACAAACGTCAGACGTTGGGGCAGATTATTCGTAGTCCACGGGTGCATGTCCCGCTTTCGCTGGCAGCTACCTGCCAGCTGTGACCAGTATCACGGAAGGCGGGACGGACTATCTATATTGGACAGATCGACGTGGGCATCGCGGGCGGCGTGGATACCACGTCCGACGCGCCCATCGGCGTGAACGAGCGGATGCGCAAGATCCTGCTGGAAGCGAACCGCGGCAGGTCCACGGCGCAACGTGTCCGCGCGTTGTCGAAGTTGCGCCCCGGCATGCTCATGAAGCCCGTGTTGCCGCGTAACGGCGAACCGCGGACCGGCCTCTCGATGGGTGAGCACTGCGAACTGATGGCAAAGCGCTGGAAGATTTCCCGCGAAGCGCAGGACGAACTGGCGCTCGAAAGTCATCTGAAACTTTCAGCAGCCTATGAGCGCGGTTGGTTCAACGACTTGATGACCCCCTACAGGGGTCTTTCACGCGACAACATCTTGCGCGCAGACCTTTCGCTCGATCAACTCGCGGCGCTCAAACCCGTGTTCGACCGTGATGCCGGCACGTTGACTGCGGGAAATTCCACTCCGCTAACCGATGGTGCTTCGGCGGTGTTGCTTGCATCGGAGGAATGGGCGGCCGCGCGCGGCTTGCCTGTGCTCGCGTATCTCTCGTACTCGGAAACCGCTGGTGTCGATTTCTTCGACCAGCAAGAAGGCCTGCTGATGGCGCCCGTCTACGCCGTCCCGCGTATGCTCGAACGTGCGGGCCTGACGCTACCCGAATTCGATTTCTACGAGATTCATGAGGCTTTCGCCGCGCAAGTGTTGTGCACCCTCGCGGCCTGGGAAGACGACGAATATTGCCGCACACAACTGGGTTTGAACGGAGCACTCGGTTGCATCGATCGCGCGCGGATGAACGTCTGCGGCGGATCGCTTGCGACCGGCCACCCATTTGCCGCGACCGGCGGACGGATCGTCGGAACACTGGCAAAAATGCTTGCCCAGGCAGCGAAAACCCGTGGTGCGGATAGCGGGCTCACGCAACGCGGCCTCATCTCGATCTGCGCCGCGGGCGGACAAGGCGTAGTGGCGATTCTCGAACGCCAGGAGCGGGAATAAGGCGTCCGTTGGATCGTTTATGCACTATTCGCCACCGGCACGTGTGTCGAGCGGCGAACTGAAAGCCGTTGTACATCGACTGCGCGGATTTGCACTGCTACGCTACGCGGACGATTCACGGAGAAATTCATGCATCGAGCACGACAGTGCCGGGTTGGACATCATGGACGTTTTATCGGGACCGATCGCGCGCGCGCCGTAACAATATTGGGCAGCATCGCAATCGCGATCCTGGCCGGGCACGCACAAGCCCAGGACACCAGCGATCCGACCGACGCCATACGCGCAGCCACCTTGTCGCTGCCCACCTCGCCTGCAAGCGCGGCCGCAACTTCGGTAGCCTCCCCGGTACTCTCCGCAAGCGAGACCGTGGCGCCGCCGAAAGTCGCGGCATCGCAGGTGGGCCAGCTTCCGCTCGATCGCCAGGTCCGTTGGCTCACGCGTGCCGCGCAAAGCGGCATGCTTGCCAGCATGAACGACTCGGATCTGGTAGCACTGTTCAAATCGCTCGATCCGCTCACCGTGCCGCGCTATCTCAAGGATGGCCCGAACGGCTATTCCTCTTATGAGTTCACCCTTTTACGACGCGAACGCATCAATGGCAGGTGGCCTGATCAGCCCGACCACATGCTGGTCCGCGTGACGCGTGAGCCGCGCCGGGTCTATGCGCGATGGCTCCCGGACGGTGCTCACGCGGGCCAGGAGATCCTCTACGACGAAACCACTCGCCGCAATGAAATGTACGGTCATCTGGGCGGCGTGCTGAACATCATCACGATGTGGGCCGCGCTCGATGGCACCCTCGCCCGCACGCAATCGCGCCATTCGATCCGCGACCTGGGTACCGAATACATTGCGCAGCAGTTTCTGGCTGAAGGTCAGAAGTACGCCGATTTGGGCGTAACGCGCCCGAACGAAATTGAAGTGAAGACGATAGACGGTGCGCGCGTGGTGGCCTTCACTTACGAATCACCGGTCGGACGGCCTGACTTCTATGCGAAGAAAGAAGTGCTCGGCCTCGACTTGCGCCGACCGTATTTTCGTACCGCTGAATCGTTCGATAACGACGGCAAGATATTCGAAAGCCTAGTGTTCCAGAACATCTCGCCGAAGACGTTTGACGAGGCCACTTTCAGCCCGAAGAACCCGGACTATAAGTTTTAGGGCGCGGCGCCTTCCGCTCCCCACCATTTTAAGTTTCGCCTAAGACTTCGTCGATACGCTCCCCACTTTATGGTTCGTGCCGGGCGACGTGTCTAGCAGCGCCACTACCGACCCATTGCGGGACATCGACTTCAGCGCATCAACGAAAGGAGTTCGTCATGGACCTCCGCGACGCATCGGCTCCCGTCCGGGCCATCAAACGTTTATTGAGTCATCACGAGATAGCAACGCTTCTGCTCCTGATGAACGCGCCGATCGACGTCCTGGCAGCCCCACCCGATATCGCCTCGTTGAGCGAATATGGTTACGTGGAATTCATCTCGCCATCACCCGGCGAGACGCAAGTCCGCCTCACTGAACATGGCAACGCGGTGCTGCGCGGACTGGGTATCGTAAGGACGTAAGCCAACGTAAGCCGCGCGGCAAAAACCCCCTGCCTCGATCTCTGGAATAATCGTTGGTTCATATGCCGACATTCCGTTGACTACAAAGGAGAGTTCGATGCCAGCGCACGCGCCCAGACTTGCACGCGTTCTACTGACCAACGACGACGGTATCGACGCGCCCGGCCTCGCCGTGCTCGAAGCCGTGGCAGCAGAACTCGCCGACGAAGTGTGGGTGGTCGCCCCCGAACACGATCAAAGCGGCACGTCCCATTCCATCAGCCTGCATTCGCCCCTGCGCGTGAACCAGCACGGCAGTCGCCGCTTCGGCGTGCTCGGAACACCGGGCGACTGCGTCGTGATGGCGGTACGTCGCCTGATGCGCGATGCGCCCCCCACGCTCGTGCTCTCCGGCATCAATCGCGGCGCCAATCTCGGTGTAGAAACCATGTTTTCCGGCACCGTCGGCGCGGCCATGACGGGATTGTTGCTCGGCTTGCCATCGATTGCCATGAGCCAGACCTTCCGCGACCCCGCCAATGTCCGCTGGGACACATCGCGCGAACTTGCACCTGGCGTCATTCGCTCCTTACTCGCCATCAACCACGATGCCCCTACCTGCTTCAACGTAAATTTCCCGGATATCGACGCCGCATTGGCCGGACCACTGACGCCGACGAGACAAGGCGTCGGACTGGTGAAGGGCATCGACGTACTCCCGCAGACCGACCCGCGCGGCGTGCCGTATCACTGGTTGCGCTTCGAGCGCGGTCCACGCGAAAATTCCGCCGATAGCGAAACGGCCGTGGTGGCGTCGGGACGCGTCTCGGTAACGCCGCTGCACTTCGAACGCACCGACGAGCGCACGTTTGCCGTGCTTGCATCGGCGCTGAAGTAAAACCACACGTAAAAAACTAGCCTTCGCGTGCGCGGAAATTTTTTAATCTGCAATCCTTAACATATTGTTTTTTATGAAATGTGACGCATTGTGATCCGAGTTCAATTGAGGACAACCCTAATAAAGACGAAGAAGTTGCTGCGGCAAAGAGTCTCCTCCAACTAGAGGATTTACTACTAATGTGTTCGGCCAATTAACGTATTCTGTGCGGCCAGGCGTGACTACTGCCGTGCTCACAATACGTCCGCGACGCATCAAAATAAGTCCCATCTCAAGGAGGAAGGATGACAGTTTCTACCGAACGCGCGCTCAGTCGTTTTGGCCGAACAATGATTGCGGGCGCGTTGCTTGGCTGCGCTGCCACGGCCATGGCGCAAACGGCATCGCCTACGGGGTTGTGGCAAACCGTCGACGACAAGACGGGCCAGCCCAAGGCAGTCGTGCAGATCGCGCAAGAC
>NZ_JBAUSA010001389.1:0-6691 GCF_049581465.1 Caballeronia sp.
CTGGACTCTGCACAGGCACATAAATGTTGACCGGATGCCCGTTTACAGTCGCTTCGTACTGAGTTGCGGCACCTGTCCCACCACCGGGAAAGTTGAAGCTAGCCTGTTTGCCCGGGCTCACCGTCACGTCGTTTGAGTGCTTGTATAAGTCGGCTGGTGCGTCAATGCGAGCTTTCGAGCCATCGAGATAGGAACAATCGGCTTTGATCTTTGCATCGGATACAGGGACGGGATACGGTTCTTCTGAATCGTCGTCTTCGGTAAATTGACGTGACGACGCTAGAGTTGAAGCAACGCTGAAGCCCCCGCTGCGCTGCTCGCGACCGCCGATCCGTTGTTTGTAGTGAGGTAAATCCTCGGATTGCTGCCCACGATTACCCGATTTTTCTTGCACGGGCAAAGCACTGAATCGCCGTCAACAACGACCTTGCGCCCCTTGTCGGATATTCCCCTGCCCGTTCCGATTATCTTGTGTAACCCCTTGCAGTTGCCGCAGGTCGCCTCGTCGCCATCGAGCGCGACCTTTTTCCCGCCTTCGTTGATTCTCGTTGAAGTACCAATGACAAAACCGCGTGTTGTCGTCGGGTCGCCGTCCCGTACTGCCGCCTTACGCATGGTTGCCCGCTCCGTTCGCTGTGGTGTCGGGGGGCAGCGTATAGTCAGGATCAAACAGGCCGGGAATGGTTTCACCGTCGCGAACCGTGATGCCCCATCCATCCTGAAATGATTCCATGATCGTGTCGCCGTTGCTCAGCCGAGAGTCGATCCGCGCCATCGGCTTGTCATCCCAGGAGGCGGCAAACCCCGTGCCGTCAACAATGGTGGTCTCGCTGCCGTCGTCGTAGGTGACCCAATCTCCGACACGTGCCAGAGCCATCCCTTGATACTCTGCCCCGGTTGCTACCCGCGTGACGCGTCCGCCGCGCCCTGTGCGTGAACCGATGGTTACAAAAAGGTGGATAGTTTCGTTATCCTTATGTTCAGGTATATTCAAGTCTCCTTTGTGAATGGATGCTGCAACTACGCGTTACGTTTCTCAGCATACCCATCGGACACAAATCTTTTTGTCAAAAATGATCAGGAACCGGCGGACTTCAATCGGATACGCTGATGCGCTGCCCTCGTCGCAACAAAAAATGACCTTTTTATGCTGATCTCTTCCGACTTCCCAAAGCCCCCTCACACCACCGTATCGCCGTCATCAATACTAAACCGCAGCCTCCCTGCGTCGATGAACACCCGCAACTGACGGTACTTCACCAGATAGCGAATCCCGACCACTGCCGCCGCGAACCCCGATGCGGCAGCAACGCCCAGCGCCCACCGCGGGCCGAACCGATCTGCCACCCAGCCGACAACCGGCGCACCCAAAGGCGTGCCACCCAATGCAATGGCGAGGAAGATCGCCATCACACGCCCGCGCATGGCAGGCTCCGTCGACAGTTGCATCGTGCTGTTCGTGGTGGTGGTGATGGTTTGCGCAGACACTCCGATGACCACGAGCGCGAGACCGAAGAGCCCGTAGCTAGGCGCGATCGCGGCCAGCGCGCAACCAACGCCGAAGATCCCGGCACTGGCGAAAAGGACCGCCATGCGGGGTTTCGCTCTCCGGGCGGCGAGCAGCGCGCCGGCGACCGTTCCGATCGCCATGATCGACGAGAGGAGTCCGTATTGACTTGCCCCGGCATGAAAAACCGTGACAGACATCGTCGAGATGAAAATCGGGAAGTTGAGCCCGAAGGTGCCGATCAGAAAGAGCATGAGAAGGATAGCTTTCAGGTCGGGGCGTTTCCAGACATATCGAAACCCTTCTAAAAGACTTCCACGCGCTCGGACAGCTCTCCGACTCACGTGAAATTCGCTGACGCGAAGAAAACCCAGCGAGCAGAGCACCGCGATAAACGACGCCGCATTGATCAGGAACACCCATCCGGAGCCCGCCGATGCAATCAGGACACCCGCGATGGCGGGACCGATCATCCGCGCTGCATTGAACGACGTGGAGTTCAGCGCCACTGCGTTCGACAAGCCGGCTTCGCCGACTAGCTCCGAGACGAAGGTCTGACGCGCGGGTGCGTCGAACGCACTGACGCAGCCAAGCAAAAACGCAAACGCATACACGTGCCACAACTGGACGAATCCAGCAAGCGTAAGGATGCCTAATCCTAGCGCGAGTGTTCCCAAGGCAGCTTGAGTGGCGATCAGGAGTTTGCGCCGGTCGAGATGATCGGCCGCAAAACCGGTAAGTGGCAGCAAGAGAAGATGCGGGCCGAACTGGAGCGCCATGACGAGCCCCACCGCGGTCGCATTGTGGCGGGTCAGTTGCGTGAGCACGAGCCAGTCCTGGGCGGTGCGCTGCATCCATGTTCCAACGTTGGATACGATCGCGCCGCCAGCCCAGACCCGGTAGTTGAAGCTGTCGAGCGAACGGAAGGTGCCTTTCAACGGGCAACTCCCCGGGCTGCAACCGGCGGATTGGACGAGCTCACACGCGGGTGCTGCCGAACAAATCGATGACGATCAGAGCGGTCTTCGGGTCAAGCAGGGTCATTGCCATGGTGTTCGCTTTCCTGCGGTTGCGGCTGAACGTTGGACTTAAAGCGGGGCTTAATTATCTAAGATCTAGCAAATCTCCCCGGTTCGCGTCTTGGCTTAGTCGCCAGTTCAGCTTGCCAAAGACCACGCGAACATCTTGGAAGACGGAAATCCGGACGAACCTTACAACTTGAATTTGCCCATCAAGAAACCAAAAAACAACTACTTCGCAAAACTGAGACGCAGGGTATAGCGCGAGTTTCATCCTGTAGTACCCTTGCGCTCTTCGTTGCGCCGTGTGCAATTTGCGCGGCCGGGTGAACCATCCCCGCATTGAAACACGCGAAACACGCGCTCAAAAAAAAACGCTAAGTCGTCTCACTTAAGAAACGGATGACCATTTCGACCCTTGTAGCACAGCGACTCTTCAAATACGCCAGCGACGACGCAATCGCACTAGCTGAGCGCCATGTTCGCTACCAAAGGCTGGACGCCCGAGAAGTCATCGCGCACCAGGGACAGTCTGACTCGCCCCTAATATTAGTTGTCTCGGGGCAAGTGGAGGCCTCAACGGTATCCCAGGACGGACATGAAACCAGCCTGAGCTCGACCAAGGCCGGTGAATCATGCGGCGAAATCGCAATCGTTTTGGACGTACCCTCGTCGGCCTCGCTTAGTGCTTTGACGAGCGCCATTGTCGGCGTGGTGAGCCGACGTCATGCGCACATGCTGTTTAGCGATTCTGGCGTTACGCGCTCCCTGATAGAGATCCTTTCAGGCAAATTTCACCAGGCAATCGAAGGTCAATCGACGTTATCGATGCCGCGCGCCTACTCACGCATCTACGCCATCATCAATGCCGTCCTTGCTGAAACGCCCGACGATGCATTCCCGCTGATCCAGCTTCCGAACCAGGCAGCCATAGCAATCGCCGCTAACGTAAGCCGCGAGACAGTCTCGCGCGCAATCACTTCTCTCATGCGCAGTGGAGCAATTGCTAAAGCGGGGCGACGTTATCAGGTTTGCAACCGCAATATCTTCGCGGCGGCCGTAGGAGGCGATGCGCTCCGGTAATCGGGTGCAATTCGCTACCCGCAAGGAAACCGGGACATTTTCTTCGCAGATGTCAAGTCGCGTCGAATGACTGAAGCAGGTCGCCTGCCACGATCGCTGCGAGTATGCCGCGGTCGCGAACCTGAAAGCCCCGTCCTTTCTTAGCGATCGCTCCGCGCTGCAAAAGCGGCTTTATTGCGCGCGATACCGTTTCGCGGCTTACATTTGCGGCAACAGCTATAGCGGCCTGGTTCGCAAGCACAATCGACGGCCATTCATCTTCCGCAGCGTGCGCGACGGCTTCATTCAAAATCGCGTAGACACGCGAATAAGCGCGCGGAATGGACAACCTCGACTGCCCTTGGCCGGTTCGCTGGATTTTCCTGGAAAGAATCTCTAGCAGAGAACCCGCGACGCTAGGCTCGCTAAACAGCTTGCGCGCATGGACGCGGCTCATCACGCCGACGCGGGTGCTAGTCAACGCAGTGAACGAAGCTACCGATGGTACGTCCAAAACGATTACGCTCTCACCGCACGACTCGCCAGCCGCCGTCGAAATAAGACTGGTTTCATGCCCAGTGTCGGACACCTGCGAGGCGTGCAACTGCCCGGAAAGAACAAATATAAGAGGGGAGTTTAGTTCGCCTTGGTACGCGACAATGTCACCCACCGCCAGATTCTGGTATCGAACATGTTGATCCGCCAGTGCAAAGACACCCTCGTCGGCGTGTTTTAAAAGCCGTTGCGTTCTTAAGGCCGAACCGGTTGAAGCGAAATGCATAAGCCGTCTACTATAGTGATCGCGAAGTATAGCCTCGACCGCAAAACTCTGCTAAGACGACAACGTAACCGCTGAACCTGCGGCTTTGCCGCGTCCAGCCCGTTGTCGTCACGCTCACTTTGCATCGGTAATTTTGGCGCTCATTTTTACGTCCAACGCGAGCACTGCCGCACTCAGGTCCCGGATAATCTGGCGCGCCTGCTCCGGCGCCAGAAGAAACCCGTGTTCCCGGGCAGCGATAGAAAACGCCGACGACCCTTCCGTGCATAGGCGCACCGCAATCTTTTGGCTTGTCGAGTTGATCGACCAGTCTTCCAGACATAAGGTCACGACATTCGAATCGATGGGTTCGGGCCCGCGCGGTTCGACCGCGTTCGAATGTGAGTTCATCTGTTTCTCAAGCATGGCGGATAACATGTTTCGAGTGCCTTTCAAGCATTCGAAATGATGGGATGCGTTCCCTTGGCCGCGTGAATCGCACGCCAGCCTAAGAAAGCAAACGGTAAGACTTCAGCGCTTCCCGACGATCTTTTCTAAGTACCGTGGCCGCAGCTAATCGCATCATCCTGCTTGCAGCTTTCCGATGTCACGGCGCAACCATGACGTTCTTTCTAAGCTGCAGTTCCGCTTCGCCCTTCGCGAGCTTCTTAAGTGTTTCGGCGTCGCGCACGATCAAGCGCCGATAGTCGCGCTCAACCACATTGCCGTCCACAAGCGATCGAATCGCGCGAGAAACCGTTTCGCGGCTCACATTCGCCATGATCGCGATGGCCTGCTGGTTAGGCAGGTTTTCGATCGTCAGCAGGTCGCCAGCGGACTGCTTCATCGACGCTTCGAGGACCGAATAAACACGCGCATAAGCACGCGAGAGTCCTAGCATCGAGCGGTAGTTCGATGCTTGTCTTATCGTGCGGCAAAGTCGCTGCAATAGCGCCTCTACGACGGCAGGGTTCCGGTAGAACAGAGCTTCGGCCTGCGCCTTGGGTAGGAAGCCGATCACCGACTCGCTGGTAGCGATAATCGAAGCCGAGCGAGGTCCTCCGTCGATAATCGACAGTTCCCCGAAATAGTCGCCCGGCTCGACAAAGTTGAGCCCGACTTCGCGCCCGTCTTCCGACAGGGCGATGACCTGGAGCCGCCCCGATATAAGCATCAGGAGTGACGACCCCGCGTCGCCCTTATGGACGACGAAGTCTCGCTTCTCAAATCGTTTATAGCGAATGTGGCGGCTAGTTTGTTCGATGACTTCGTCGGTCACGTTGCGCAGCAATTTCTGCCGCCGCAACAGGTCCATCGCCTTCATCGGGTCACTGCTGTTTGGTACGGCTTCAATGGACATCTAAGGGTGCGGTCGCTTAGTAGGTGGCACGGCGCCACAATAAACGTGAGACGCGACACCGACTGTGACAACCATCACATCTTTGTTACAAAATTTGTCTAAGATCAGGAGATCATTTGCTCGGGCGGCCGTGCGTGCTTTCGTGGATAAGAAGAAATGCGAAGAAGCATTACCCGGGGATGTGCGATTCTGGCACTGCTGTTCATTTGCAGTAACGCGCGCGCGCAAAGCTCACAGCCTGAAGTGAAGGTGATTGGGAACGCCGTCGTCGTAGTCGGGCATGCGTCCGTGCTAACTCCTGGTGGCAGCACGCCGCTCGCGTCAGGCAAGTCCATCGCGCAAGGCGATACGGTTGAAACCACCGCCGACGGCTACGTCTACATCACGACCGTGGACCAGGGATTTGTCAGCGTGCGTCCCAACTCATCGCTGACCTTCGATCGCTACCAGTACGATCCGACCGCACCGGACCAGACCGTCATCAAGTTGGTCCTGCACAAGGGCGTGGTCCGCGAGATCTCCGGTAAAGGCGCACAAGCCGCGCGCGATCACTATCGGATGAACACGCCGGTCGCCGCCTTAGGCGTGCGCGGTACCGACTTCTCCGTATTTACCGATGCCAACGTAACGCGCGCCGCGGTGCGCAGCGGGGGTATCGTGATGGCGCCGCTAGGCGGCGCTTGTTCCGCTTCCGGCGCGGGTCCGTGTGAGGGCTCAGCTGCGACGCAGTTGTTCGCCGACCAGCGCAACACGCTGTTGCAGGTTAATCGAAGTAGCGCCCGTCCTGTTGCAATCGACGCGAAGCTTTCGCAGTTGGTACCCGATCAGTCCGTCCCTGCGCTAAAGAACGAAGACAACGCTGCGCGTGCCGCGACGACGCAAACGCCTGACGGCCTGGGTAGCCTGGGTGTTGCGCCGACTCAGCTATCGTTCCCGCTGACATCGCCCCCGCAGCCGCAGGTGCCGGTGCAGCCGTCCAGCCC
>NZ_JBAUSA010001390.1:0-2413 GCF_049581465.1 Caballeronia sp.
CTCCTGCGGGCCGCGCGCCTGCTGTGCCGAGGAGTCTCCTTCCGCCGCGAAGTCGTCGTCCAGACGCATGCTCAGCGCGATCCGCTGGCGCTTCACATCGGTTTCCAGCACCTTGACCTTCACCACCTGACCCGCCTTGACCACCTCGTGCGGGTCCTTGATGAATTTCGTCGACATCGCCGAAACGTGGACTAGTCCATCCTGATGCACGCCTATATCGATGAACGCGCCAAACGCCGCCACATTCGTCACGACGCCTTCAAGGACCATTCCCGGTACGAGATCAGACAGCTTCTCGACACCATCGCGGAACGTCGCCGTCTTGAATTCAGGGCGCGGATCGCGACCCGGTTTTTCAAGTTCGGCCAGGATGTCGCGCACGGTCGGCAAGCCAAACCGGTCATCTACGAATTCTGCCGGCGATAACCCCGACAACGCTTCGCGCTTGCCCATTACTTCTGCAGCATGCTTCTTGATCTTCGCCAGGATTCGCTCGACCACCGGATAAGCTTCCGGATGCACCGACGAGCGGTCAAGCGGATTCACACCGTTATTGATGCGCAAAAACCCGGCAGCTTGCTCGAACGTCTTGTCGCCCAGACGTGGCACCTTCTTCAGTTGATCGCGCGAGGCAAACGGGCCGTTGGCATCGCGAAAATCGACGATGTTGCGCGCCAACGTTGTGTTCAAGCCCGACACGCGTGCGAGCAGTGCGACGGAGGCGGTGTTGGCATCCACGCCGACGGCGTTCACGCAGTCTTCGACGACCGCGTCGAGCGAACGCGCCAGTTCGCGCTGGTTGACGTCGTGCTGGTACTGGCCGACGCCAATCGCTTTCGGGTCGATCTTCACGAGTTCGGCGAGCGGGTCCTGCAAGCGGCGCGCGATGGAAACGGCGCCGCGCAACGACACGTCGAGTTCCGGAAATTCCTTCGATGCCAACTCGGAAGCCGAATAAATCGATGCGCCAGCTTCCGAAACCACGATCTTCTGCAGCTTTAGTTCGGGGTGCTTCGCAATCAATTCGCTTGCCAGCTTATCCGTCTCGCGCGACGCCGTGCCGTTGCCAATACTGATCAGTTCGGCTTGCGTCTGCGCCGCAATACGCGCGAGTTTGGCAAGCGAGCCGTCCCAGTCGCGACGCGGCTCGTGCGGGTAGATCACATCGGTGGCAAGGAGCTTGCCCGTACGATCGACCACGGCAACTTTAACGCCCGTCCGCAGCCCCGGATCGAGGCCGATCACTGCTTTCGGGCCCGCCGGCGCGGCAAGCAAAAGGTCTTTCAGGTTGCGTGCAAAAACGCGAATGGCTTCGGCTTCGGCTTCTTCGCGCAAATTCGTGAGCAGATCGTTTTCGATACTCGGCTGCACTTTCACGCGCCAGCACCACCGGCATACGTCGGAGAGCCATTTGTCAGCGGGACGCCCCTGATTTGCGACACCGACGTGCTGCGCAATCATCGTTTCGCCAGGATGCGGCACCTGCGCGTCGAGTTCTTCGCCCAAGCCGAGCTTGACCATCAGGATGCCCGCGTTACGGCCACGAAACAGCGCGAGCGCGCGATGGGAGGGCACGGTGCGGAGCGTTTCCGAGTAGTCGTAGTAATCGCGGAATTTCTCGCCTTCCTCGCTCTGCTTGCCCTCGACCACCGTCGACATCACGATGCCCTGCTTGAACAAATAGTCTCGCACCTTGCCGAGGATCTCGGCCGTCTCGCCGAACTGCTCGGAGAGGATGTCGCGCGCACCGTCGAGGGCGGCCTTGATATCGGCGACACCCTTCTCAGCGTCCACAAAACGCGCCGCTTCGACCTGAGGATCGAGGCGGGGATCGGCGAGGAGGTTGTCCGCGAGCGGTTGCAGGCCTGCCTCGCGGGCGATTTGCGCGCGCGTGCGGCGCTTGGGCTTGTACGGTAGATACAGATCTTCGAGCACCTGCTTGCTGTCGGCGGTTTCGATCGCGGCGCGCAGTTCTGGAGTGAGCTTGCCCTGCTCCTCGATGCTGTGCAGGATCGTCGCGCGCCGGTCTTCCAGCTCACGAAGATAGATAAGCCGTTCCTCGAGATTGCGCAGGTGCGTGTCGTCGAGATTGCCCGTCACTTCCTTTCGATACCGGGCGATAAACGGAACGGTGGAGCCTTCATCGAGGAGTTGCACGGCCGCCGCGACCTGGCGCGGCTGTACGTTCAACTCGGTGGCGATGCGCTGTACGATCTTCAGTGCTACGGTTTCCGTCATGGGGTCTGCGTTTGCCTGCTGGCTCATCAAGGGCGTTCATGGCCGCGCACGCTTACGAGAAGTGGCGCCACCGCGTTCGCACGTTTGCCGGGTGGGTGAAGCAGGGCATTTTGCCATAAATGCCGGAGCCGTCCGGCGCGCGGTGATAGAATTTCGGGATCGTTAAAGCTGCATT
>NZ_JBAUSA010001391.1:0-2168 GCF_049581465.1 Caballeronia sp.
GTCGTAACCTACGGCGAAGCCATGACGCTGTTCGTCGCCACCGAAACAGGCGATCTCGCAAAGGTCGGCCAGTTCACGAAACGCGTGGCCGGCGCGGACCTGAATGTCGCGATCGGCTTGTCGCGGCTCGGCTTCAAGGTGGGCTGGATGAGCCGCGTCGGTGCCGATTCTTTCGGCCGATATGTTCTCGACGTGCTCGCGAAAGAAGGGATCGACGCGGGTTGCGTGACCATCGACGAGCGCTATCCGACGGGTTTCCAACTGAAGTCGAGGAACGATGACGGCAGCGATCCCGCCATCGAATATTTTCGCAAGGGGTCGGCGGCGAGTCATCTCTCGCTCGATGATTACGTCGCGCAGTACGTGCTGGGTGCGCGCCACCTGCACCTGACGGGCGTCGCGCCGGCGATCTCGGCGACATCGCGCGAACTCGCTTTTCATATGGCCCGCGAAATGCGCCGCGCGGGCAAGACTATTTCCTTCGACCCGAACCTCCGGCCAACGCTCTGGCCTTCTCGCGAAGCCATGGCGGAATCGCTCAACGCGCTCGCGGGGCTTGCTGACTGGGTAATGCCCGGCATCAGCGAGGGCCTGATCCTGACGGGCTTTAAAAAGCCAGAAGACATTGCGCGCTTCTACATCGATCGGGGCGCAAAGGGCGTCGTCGTGAAGCTCGGCGCAGACGGCGCATATTTCCGCACGGCCGATAACGAAGAAGGCACCGTGCCGGCGATTCCCGTGAAACGCGTCGTCGATACCGTCGGCGCCGGCGACGGCTTCGCGGTCGGCGTGGTGAGCGCGCTACTCGAAGGCCGCGACGTGCGCCACGCGATCGCGCGCGGCAATCGTATCGGCGGCCTGGCGATCCAGGTCATCGGCGATAGCGAAGGGCTTCCAACCCGCGCCGAACTCGACGCGCTCGAAGATTCAAGCCACTAGCAATCCGACGCCCACAAAAACGGGAGACAACCATGCAACAGGCCAGTTCAACCAGACTCGCGGTGCGCCGCTGGTGGACGATCATGCCGATCGTGTTCATCACGTACAGCCTCGCCTATCTCGATCGCGCGAATTTCGGCTTCGCATCGGCGGCAGGGATCAACCACGACCTGGGCATTAGCAAAGGCTTGGCGTCGCTGATCGGCGCGCTGTTTTTCCTGGGGTATTTTTTCTTCCAGATTCCTGGTGCGATCTACGCCGAGCGTCGCAGCGTGAAGAAGCTCGTGTTCGTCAGCCTGATTCTCTGGGGCGGCTGTGCAGCACTGACGGGCGTGGTGACCAACATTCCATCGCTGATGGTGCTGCGCTTCATGCTCGGTATCGTGGAAGCGGCGGTGATGCCCGCGATGCTGATTTTCATCGCGAACTGGTTCACGAAATCGGAGCGCTCACGCGCCAACACGTTCCTGATTCTCGGCAATCCCGTGACGGTGCTATGGATGTCGGTGGTGTCCGGCTATCTGATCGATTCCTTCGGCTGGCGCCATATGTTCGTCGTCGAAGGCGTGCCGGCGGTCATCTGGGCGGTGATCTGGTGGTTTATCGTCCAGGACAAGCCGGCGCAGGTGAAATGGCTCTCCGACCAGGAAAAGATCGACCTGGAAAATACGATGCGCGCGGAACAGGCCGCCATCAAGCCGGTCAAGAATTACGGCGAAGCGTTCAAGTCGCCAGCGGTTATCAAGCTGTGTGCGCAGTATTTCTGCTGGAGTATCGGCGTGTATGGCTTCGTGCTGTGGTTGCCGTCGATACTTAAAAACGCGTCGTCATTCGGCATGGTCGAGACCGGCTGGCTGTCGGCCGTGCCGTATCTGGCCGCAACAATTGCGATGATCGCGGCGTCGTGGGCATCGGACAAAATGGAGCGCCGCAAGTTGTTCGTGTGGCCGTTCCTGCTGATCGGCGCATTCGCATTCGCCGGTTCCTACTTGCTCGGTTCGACCAGCTTCTGGGCATCCTACGCACTCCTGGTGATTGCGGGCGCGGCGATGTACGCGCCCTACGGTCCGTTCTTCGCGATCGTGCCCGAACTGTTGCCGAAGAACGTGGCCGGCGGCGCGATGGCGCTGATCAACAGCATGGGCGCGCTCGGTTCGTTCGTCGGTTCGTATGTGGTCGGTTACCTGAACGGTGCGACCGGATCGCCTGCTGCGTCGTATGTGTTCATG
>NZ_JBAUSA010001392.1:0-5657 GCF_049581465.1 Caballeronia sp.
CTTGGCTTTGCGGCACCTACCACCAGCTTGCAAACACCCCACATTCCCGCTTCTCCTCGCCTCACCCAGAAGCGAAGAGGCCGAATTCTAGTGCTGCTGCCAACTTTGCGCAAGGGGTCGGCTTAGAAATAAATTGAACGCCCCCTTTGACCCCTTACCTTTTTGAACCCTTATCTTTTGACCCCTTTAATACGGATTGGCAACGCACCTATCGGGAACCCAAGCCTACAAGTCAAAAACCGCCCGCGTGACCTATTCACTGTCGTCGGGTCCAAGCTCGACGATAGCGACTACAATCAAAGGTTCTCTGCACCTGATGACTGTACAACCCTATGCGCTCGCGAACAGCCAAACGACTCCCCCCGGACGCCGACAAGCTCGTCGGTCTCTCCCTCTCGCTATTCGCGTCGGGCAGCCGGATCGAAGACCGGTTCTGGGAATCGCGCCTCGACGCGCTTCTCGAGAAGATTGTCCGCAATGGCAATCAGACTGCGCTCGATGCCGCGCTGGATCATCTCCAACTCAGCTATCCAGAAGCGTACGGCGCACTAGCCGACATGGCCGAAACGCAAAGTGAGTCCTTTGCTATCACTATAGACAGCGTGCCGCACGAGGCGCTGTTGATCGCGGCGCCCGTGCTCGCGTGGACGCGTTATGCCATTCCTTCGGGGCCGCTTAAAACGGAGGTGGTCGACGCACTACGCACGCAGTTGCAGGCGCACGTGCTCGCCCAAAACGCAAAGGTGTCGGTCGCGCCGTTTCTCTACAGCATCGATCAATTGCCGCGCCATCATGTGGAAACCGCGCGCGTTGCGCAACAATTGATGCAACCCCTGCTCGGCCAGCCTTCGGGACGACTGAATCTTGGCGACTTGCCTGAGACGGCACCCATTCTCGCCGACCCCCGCTTTCTTCTCGCGGTAGCCATTGTGCCGACGGGCGCCGCGTTGTTTCGCTGGCAAGAAGAGGCGGCAGGCGCTCGCATCGAACGTGGACAGTGTCTCGAGCAATGGGCTACGCAAGGTGGATCGAGCTTCGGCGCCATTTTGCCCGGCTGCGAATTCGAATGTCTCTTGCCTGACGCGTACTACTCGGCGTGCCGCGACGCCGACGAACAGGTAAGGCCTCACTCGGTCCGCACCGCTGTGCGCTATCTGTTCGATACGGTCGGAACTACGCCGGACGAATTGCGTGCGGTCATCGCCGGATTTGGAGAGCGGCGAGTGGACGAGTATCGGATCGGCTTTACGCGCAAGGGCAGCAACGAAGTGATTTACGGTGTCGTGTGGCCACTTTACGGCCGCGAAACCGGCGAGATGGGCCCGGAAGAAGAAGCCGCAGAACTGGAAGGTGCGGATGGCCCCGTTGAGGAGATCGTCGCGCTGCTCAAGCGCTCGGGCGTAACCGAGGTGCGTCGGCATAGCGGGCGTTTTGAGCCGGAGTATTGCGACGATTGCGGCGTCCCACTGTATGCGGACCCGCTGGGCGAAATAGTCCACGCTGAAATGCCTGAAGATGCGGAGCCCACTCAGCCTCATTTTCACTAATTCGATGATGCGACGCCCCGTCTAACCGGTACGCCGCAAGGGGTTGAAGGGGTCGAAAAGCCGTTCCGACATTATGTGGAACGGCTTTTTTTCGATTCGTCGATGAGCGCCGTATTAAATCGGACTCGAACGGTGACGGTCAACGTGCCGAACAGGTGCATGTAACGATGCTGCGCGCCGGCAGCGGGCCACAATCACGCCCCGTGCGCCCGACTGCTCGTGCGGCCCCCACGCCCGTCATATCGTCTCGACAGGTCGTTAGCAGAGCTAGGTTCTGCACCGCCCGCTCGACTATTGGATTTTTCTCGCCGACGGCAGATTTTCCGTGAAGCAACAGCGGTGAGCGGTCACAGCCAAAGGTCATAACGTTCCTCGATTTACCCGTTCAGACGATCGTGCCGCGAGCGGGAGGACTAGCAACCCGCTACAACGACGATTTATGCCAAATATAAAGCCCCAGAAGCAAATCAATTGGCATCATTTCGGCGTTCGGTGATCTTAGGAAAAATCCCATCAAATATTATATTTTTAGGTATCTTTAAGAATCCTCTCTGAGACATAAGATACGACTTAAGCCATTTAGCCTAATTCGACGAGAGCCGATAGATAAAATCAACACAAACTGTCATAAATCGAAATACTGGTTATGTTTCTACTGGTTATGCCCTATGCCATTCGGTCAGGGCGCATTTTGCGCCGTAATTCGTCATTATTGATTCATGCGCAGATCGCGTGTCCGCGAGCGAGCATCGCGCTGAACTGATAAATGACAACGCCAAGTGGCAATAGGGGCATGCATGAAATTCACCATAATCAATTCGGAAGCAGAGCGCCGGGAAGGTTTGAAGGCGCTTCTTCGGCACATCGATCGACGCGCGCGGTTCAGCGAAGCGAAAGACTGGCGACAGGCGGCTACCGCAATCCTGCAACTCGACCCCGACATGATCGTGATCGACTGGCAGGACACCATGCGCATGGGCGATCTGCGCGCGTTGATGAAAGCGTTCCCCAAGATCCCGACGGCGATCGTGGTTGATGAAGCTTCGGCCGCACAGGTGCGACTGCTGCTGCATGCGGGTGCGCTTGGCGTCGTACCGCGCAGCCTCGATCCGAAGCTCATTGTGCGTGCACTGGAAATGGTGCTGGTTGGAGGTCACTATGTTCCGGCACGCGCCCTCGACTCGGCGCTGGAGCCAGCAATCGCGTCGAGTCGGGAAACCACCTTGAAAGAGGTTCGAAAGGGCTCAAAACGCTTCAATACATTGTCACTGCGACAACAGCAAATCATGCGTTGCGTGCATATGGGCAGCACGAACAAGATCATCGCAAAGACGCTGGGCATCAGCGAAGGGACGGTCAAGATCCATCTCGGGAGCATATTCCAGCAGCTCGGTGCACCTAACCGCGCTGCGGCAGTGGCTATCTACAACGGCTGGCAAAACGGCTATCTGGAGGTATTAAAGCGCGAAGCAGATGCGTCGCCTCGCCCATCCCTAGGCGACGCGGGTCCGCTGCCGCTGCGTGCGACAGCACTGCTGACCTATGCGCCGCGCCCGGAGATGGGCGAAAGCCAGATGCCGATGGCCGCTGAACCAATACCGCGCTTCGGCGACTGAACGCGATCAAGCGTTAAGACGGCGCAACGCGCGGGCAAGCGTGTTGCGCTTCGGAAACGACGGCTGGCATAGTCGATGCACGCGTTTTTCGGCGCAAACGAGTAATATAAGATTTATGGGATTCTTCTACACGCCTCTTCCGCTTTGGCTCGCCGTGGGTGGCTGGATTGTCACGGCGGCCGTGCTCGCGCTCGCTTTATGGAAGAATCCGTTTCGCCGGATTCAGGACGGAACCTTGCAGCACGTCTGGTTTGGCATCGTCGTGGCGGTGACCGTGCTGTGGGCTTGCAATACGTGGTTCGAAGAGGGTCCCGCCATTCACTTGCTTGGCGCAACGCTCATCGTCACGTTGTTCGACTGGCAGCTTGCTCTAGTTGCCATGGCTGCAACCACTGGGCTCGCAGCCGTCGTTCTGGATGCGTCGTGGCCCGGCGTTCCGGTCACCTTCGTACTTTTCGGCGCATTGCCTGTCGCGGTCTCTGCTGTCTTGCAGAAGGCCATTCACGCTTGGATTCCGCGCAGCCTCTTCGTGTTCATCCTCGGCCAGGGCTTCTTGACATCGGCGTGCTCCGTCGCCGTGGCTTGCTGCGCCGGACTGTTGCTGCAGATCGCGTTAGCGGGCACCGAGCTTGTCATTCCCACTGGGTTCACGCTTGCAGCTTCGTTGCTGGTCGCGGGCGAAGCGGTTTTCACCGGCGTTTTCACCATCCTCATTTCGGTCTATCGGCCGGCCTGGATCACCACGTTCGACGTCCGCCGGTATCGGCTGGATCGTGGTCCTCGCGTCTGATCTTCGTTCAAGGGGCACCCGCAGCGGCCGCCCTAAATCGTCCAGTTCCTTGATCATTGAAGCCTGTCAGAGCCGGTTCATCGAAGAATTTAATATAAGATGGAACTCCCGCTTAATGTCGGGCATCTTACGTGCCTGTTGTCTCTTTAGTGCAGAACCTGATGGATAGTATTTATGTATGCCGACGACTGCTTCAGTACGTCGGCCGGCTGGTGACAATTGCATCGATGGCGACACTCACGTGCGCCGCCAGCAGCGGCTCCGCGTTCGCCGACACGCTCGACGAACGCAATGAACTCGTCAACCACTTCGTTACCGACTTTAACGCCAATCCCTTGATCGCGGACTGCGCTGCGCATGGCAGCTTCGTCGCCAGCACATCGACGGCATTCGACCATGTCGAGTTTCCAGCTAGTTCGTTCGATCCGGCGCACGGCTCCATCACGCCATGGAATGACGCGTTCGACGACCGCAAGCAACGCATCAAGGTCGACAACGTCGTGACGGTTGAAGGACTCGGCGTGAATAAGGCGGGCGATACGGAACCATCGACGCTCAAGTTCCGCTGCGGCTATGTCGGCAGCCAGATGCTTGCGTTCGGATGGAACGACCCGGTGCCTGCGGCAAGTCCCCGGGCCGAGCCGCGCTCAACGCACTCAGGTCACGGCCGACATGGCGCCGGCAAGGGTCACGGCAAGGGCACGGGGAAAAGCAGGAGCGGATCGGCATCGAAGGCCAGCAGCGGTAAGTCGACGAAAAAAACATCCGGCAAGAAACATTGATGTGCGCCGCCTTCAACATCAAACGTCAAATTGCGTTGCGACCGTCTGCACCGAATTACCGCTGATAAGGTGGCGGACGGTCCGCAATCCGACCCCGGACAGAGACCTGGTGGTAAGCGGCTTCAAGCGACTCCAAGCAGCTTCTAGCGCCGCCAGCGTCAAGCCCCCGCCGCCTCCCGCGTCAATACGTCTTCACGTGCCGCAAGATAGCCTGCAACATGGCCGCACCAAGGGCCGCACTACGCTCGCCATTCCAGCCTACGCGTTCGTCTGGCAGATTCGCGTTGTCCTTGAACGGCATCTCGAGTGTCAGCGATAAACACCCAAACGAATTGCCGACGTACTTCGACGCGAGCTTCAACGCATCCGTCTGGTATTTGCTTGCTTCATAGCCGTGGACATCCTGGAAATCCGGGCTCGCCTGCTTGAAGCACTCGATGAAAGCAGCCTGTTCCTCAGCCTGCTTTTCGGTGAACCCAGGCAGCATCTCCGAACCTGCGACAAACACGTACGGCAGCGCTTCGTCACCGTGAATATCGAAGAACAGGTCGCAACCGAGCGCATGAATCGCATTGCGCACCGCGAGTACTTCCGGGCTGCGCGTGGCGTCCGGCTCCATCCACTCGCGATTGAGGTTCGCGCCCGCCGCGTTCGTGCGCAGGTTGCCCAGCACGCTGCCGTCGGGATTCATGTTCGGGACGATATGAAATACGGCGTGATCGAAGATAGAGCGCGCGACCGGGTCCCCGGCCCAATCGCCCCACCCTGCTAACCGCTTGACGAGACCTTCGACAAACCATTCGGCCATTGTCTCGCCCGGATGCTGACGCGCGATGATCCACACTTTCTTCTTTGGTTTGACCGGCCGCTCGCTCTCTTCGACCAAGCCGAGCGTCACGAGCGAGACTGGCCGTCCCTGCAC
>NZ_JBAUSA010001393.1:0-3353 GCF_049581465.1 Caballeronia sp.
GGCAAGCGCCGCGCGCTCACGCCGCCGAACGACGCCGGAAAGCCGCACGCTGCCAAACCCCAACACCAGCATCACCACGCCGGCCAAAGCAGTGACCACCTGACCGAAACCAGTGATCTCAGGCTTATGCAGGCCGAGCAGCCAGACCATCATTAAAAGACCCGACAACCACTCCACATGCCCCGTGACCTTCCCGACCGTCACGGTCAACGCGCCGTCGATAGCCGCATGCAGCGCGAGCCACGCCAACCCGATCAGCGCAATGCCGAACAACTGGCCGACAAACGCCGGCTGCACGCTCGCCAGGTGCATCGCGTCGAATAATGCTGACCAGGGCGTGAGGAGAAACAACGCGCCGTAGGCCAGGAAAATCAACGCGTTGATGACGAGAACAGCGCGCAGCAGGGGTTTCATGGTCAGTCCACGTGGTAGTTGGGTGCTTCCTTCGTGATCTGGACGTCGTGCACGTGCGACTCGCGCATGCCCGCACCAGTGATCTGGACGAATTCGGCCTTCTCATGCATCTCTTCGATATTGCGGCAACCGCAATATCCCATGCTCGCACGCACGCCGCCGACGACCTGGAACAGGATCGCGTTGACCGAGCCCTTATAGGCCACGCGCCCTTCGATGCCTTCCGGCACAAGCTTGTCGATGTTCGCCGAGTTGTCCTGGAAGTATCGATCCGCTGCGCCGTCCTTCATGGCGCCGACCGAGCCCATGCCTCGATACGCCTTGTACTGGCGGCCCTGGAACAGGAACACGTCGCCGGGAGATTCTTCCGTACCAGCAAGCATGCTGCCCATCATCACCGCGTCGGCGCCGGCTGCGAGCGCCTTGCTGACATCGCCGGAGAAACGCACGCCGCCGTCCGAAATCACCGGAACGCCAGAACCGCGCAACGCATCCGACACATTCGCGACCGCCGTGATTTGCGGCACGCCGACGCCCGCCACGATCCGCGTGGTGCAGATGGAACCGGGGCCGATCCCGACCTTAACGCCGTCCGCACCGTATTCCACGAGCGCCTTGGCGGCCGCTGCCGTGGCAATATTCCCGCCGATGACTTCAATGTGCGGGAAATTCCGCTTTACCCAGCGCACGCGTTCGAGCACGCCCTGGCTGTGGCCGTGCGCCGTATCCACGACGATCACGTCCACGCCCGCCGCCGACAGCAACTCGACGCGCTCTTCGTTTTCCGGACCGACGCCGACTGCCGCGCCTGCGCGCAGCTTGCCGTGTTCGTCCTTACAGGCATCCGGGTGCTCGGTTTGCTTGGTGATGTCCTTCACCGTCATCAGGCCGCGCAATTCGAACGCGTCATTGACGACCAGGACGCGTTCCAGGCGATGGCTGTGCATCAGCGCCTTCGCCTCGGCGAGCGGCGTGCCTTCCTTGACCGTCACCAGGCGTTCGCGCGGCGTCATGATCTTGCGGACTTCGTCGTCGAGGCGTTCTTCGAAACGCAGGTCGCGATTCGTCACGATGCCAATCAACTGCGGGCCTTCCACCACCGGAAAGCCGGAGATGCCGTGCTGCTGCGTGAGAGCGATCACGTCGCGCACTTTCATGTGCGGCGGCACGGTGATCGGATCGCGCACCACGCCCGATTCAAAGCGCTTTACTTTCGCGACTTCGCGGGCCTGCTCGGCAGAGGTGAGGTTCTTGTGGATGATGCCTACGCCGCCCAACTGCGCCATCGCGATCGCCAGGCGACCTTCGGTGACCGTGTCCATGGCAGCCGACAAAAGCGGCATGTTGAGGGAAATCTTGCGGGTAACCTGGGTTTTAAGGCTGGTGTCGCGCGGGAGCACGTTGGAAAACGCGGGCACGAGGAGCACGTCATCGAACGTGAGTGCTTTCTGGATCAGACGCATGGCAAATCCTATGGGCGCAAAACCGAATTATACCGATAGTTCCCTGGTTTTTCAGCGCCCATACAACGGCTTAGCCTCCGAGGCGATTTTTTGTTTGCAATTTACGGGCCCCGGTCCGCGCGGGATCGCGCTTCGATTCGGCATCGATTGGGTCGCGCTTTGGGGCGGCGGGACCGGATTTTTTCGGGTTTTTGTTCAAGTGATTTTCGCGTCATGTTCGGGTTTGGGAATGGAAAACAGAACCATGCGGTTCCGCTCGACTGTCGGCGATTGCAGTTTGGAACAAGACGAGTTCGCGTCCTCCGATTAACCTTCGCTCCTTGCCGTTGGGATTTGGAGACATTTAATGCAACGCGGTGTGTTGTGCGGTTTGCTGGCTGGCGCCATCTGGGGCTTTATCTTCCTTGCGCCCCGATTGCTGCCGGAGTTTTCGCCGCTTTTGCTCAGCGCTGGCCGATACGCCATGTACGGCGTCGTATCGGTGATAGCAGCGTGGCCCGCATGGCGCAGCCTTGTAGAACGTCTTACGCGCGCCGATCTTGTGGCGCTGCTCAAGCTCGCAGTCATTGGCAACCTGCTCTACTACATGCTTGTCGCGAACGCGGTGCAGATGATCGGGATCGCGCCGGTCTCGCTGATCGTTGGACTATTGCCCGTTACCGTGACCCTTGCCGGACGGCGTGATCGTGGCGCAGTCGACCTGCGACGGCTGATGTGGCCGCTCGCGATGATGGTTGCCGGGATCGTGTGTATCAATGTGGACGTGTTCAACGCTGGCGTGGCCGGAGGTCTGTTCCGGCAGATTGCCGGGTTGGCGTGCGCCGTTGGGGCATTGGCATCGTGGACGTGGTACGCGGTTGTCAATGCGCGCTATTTGCAGACCCATTCGCATTTCGATGGCAACGAGTGGTCGGTCTTGTGGGGCGTGGTGACCGGCGGCCTGGGGGCGCTGATGTGGGCGTTGTTTCTTGTTTTGCCCGCTGGTTCGGTGCAAACAAGCGCCGGTCCTGGCCGATGGCAACTGTTCTGGGCGGTCAGTTTTGCGCTGGCACTTGGCGGATCATGGGTTGGAAACATGCTATGGAATGCCGCTGCGCGACGGTTGCCGCTGACCTTGTCGGGCCAGATGATTGCGTTTGAAACGCTGTTCGCGCTGCGCCCGGAAGGGGGGCGGGGTTTAGGCGGTGCTGCTTGCGGCGAGTGTGGGGATAGGGTGGAGGGGGTGCTGCTCGCGGAGAGTGTGGGGCTAGGTTTGAGTCCTTCTGCTAGCGTGGTCGTTCTGCTTAAGTCGGATTTTCTTGCTTATTTCTGTTAGCCCCTGTCCGGGGCGGGACTTCATTTCTTTTCAAACGCGAAAAGAAACGAAGCAAAGAAACGCGTTCAAACCGCGAATACCTAAGTGTCCTCTTTGCTCACTTCAGGTTTTTGGCACGAACGTAGCGCGGCCCCAAATATTTAACCGGCCGTCGGACACCC
>NZ_JBAUSA010001394.1:0-2979 GCF_049581465.1 Caballeronia sp.
AGATAGCTGACAGGACTGAATTTCCGGACAACTCGGGCATTTCCACCGGGTTCGAAACCCTCCGCCGGCGGTCGTACCTTCAGCAAAACTCAATCACGATGCTTGAGTTGCCTGCCCAAAATAAACGTTTCGGACGATTTATCGCGCGACGCCTTAGGCTTGCGCGGCGCGACGATTTTGAACTGTTCCTTGAACTTTTTCACGATCTGACTATAGCCACTGCCGTGAAAGCACTTCACCAGCAAGGCGCCATCCGGCTTCAAGTGATGCTGCGAGAACTCCAGCGCCAGATCGCACAGGTGCTCGATTCGCGCGGCATCCGCAGAGGCTACCCCTGAGAGGTTGGGGGCCATGTCCGAAATTACAAGGTCTACCTGATGATCGCCCAGCATTTCGCGGAGTTGGTCCAGCACTGCGTCTTCGCGGAAATCACCCTGGATGAACGTCACGTCGGCAATCGGTTCCATTGGCAGCAAGTCCAGCGCAATGATCTTGCCATCAATTCCGCCTTCGCGTGTTTCGCCGCGCTTCGAGCCTTTGGCCAACTGATTGCGCGCATACTGGCTCCAGCTCCCGGGCGTCGACCCCAGGTCGACGATCACATGGCCGGGCTTGATCAGTTTGTCCTGCTCGTCGATCTCCTTGAGCTTGTATGCGGCGCGCGCCCGGTACCCCTCGCGCTGGGCGAGCTTCACGTACGGGTCGTTGATGTGGTCGTGCAGCCACGAGTAATTGAAGCGGTTTTTTGCCATTAAGAATGAACTCTTGCTGCGTAATACTGTACTTTTAGCGGATAATACGCGTCTAATTTGGGCTGCTGCTTGGTTTGTAGCCCCGGTGCGGCCTGAATCAGGCCTGAGCCGGGCCTAAGTGCAGCCTGAGTTACCGCTTACGTTTTGCTCATTTGTCAGGCAGTCTATGGCGGTGTGAGGAAAGCATTCCCGCCCGTCGCGCTCTGGTTTCGGAACTCGAAGCAGGCATTTCGCCCGTTTCTGGCTGGAACTCGTGACTAGCGGTGATCGAGCTCCGGCGATTAAAGATTCGTTAAAATCAAGCCCGTTGCTCGCCACACTTGCATTCGTTCGCATGGGCGCTGTCCGTATTTTCTCAAGCGAGGCGCCCGCCCTGCTCGCCTTTATTTTGCAATTTGCGACCGTCTAGCCGCTGTTACGCTACGGCGCCCCTCATTTTAGTCGAGTCCATTACTTCTCATGTCAGCTCTCAAACTCTCTCCTGCCCAACGCGCCGACCTGCGCTCCCAGGCTCACGCGCTCAAGCCCGTCGTACTGATCGGCGGCGATGGGCTGACCGAGGCCGTGCTGGCCGAGATCGAAGTCCACCTCGCCGTGCATCAGCTGATCAAGATTCGCGTGTTCGGTGACGACCGCGAAAGCCGCATAGCCGCTTACGCCGAAATTTGCGACAAGCTCGATGCAGCGCCGGTGCAGCAGATCGGCAAGTTGCTGGTGATATGGCGTCCCCAATCCGATGCGGTTGCGCCGTCGCGCGCAGCCGGTGTTCGTGGCGCGAATCGCCTGGCGCCGCCGAGCGCTCGCGAAGCTGCAGCAGAAGATACGTCGAAGGGACGAGCACCGCGCGTAGTGAAAGTCGTCAAGATCACGCGTGACGCGCCGGTGGTTCGCAAGCCGAAAAAGCAAAAACTTCTGGTTCGCGGCAACGAACGCGTGACCGCTGGCGGCAATGTCAAACGCGCCAAGAAGCGTCTGCCAAGCGCCAAGCGCCACCATCAATCGTCGAAGTAAGCTTTCCAGGGCCGCGCCGGGACGCTTAAGGAAATTCCGGCTGTCGCTGACGCGTTCGTCGGTGACAGCAGTTCAGCCGCGCGCTCTTTTCGCCGCGACGCTCGCCGACTTGCCTTTCGGAACAACGGCGTGCGTTGAAAACCGGCCCGGCAATCGCCAGAACAACATCAGCCCTAACACGCTTTCCACCACATAAAATGCGGTCGATATCCCGTGGAGCATGCCAAACCGGCTTGCATCCGGAGAATTCGCGAGTTCTACGCCACTGGCGCGCGCGGCCACCAGGATTGCGTTCATGAACGGCGCAAGCGCAAAATAGCCGATCAGCACGCATACCAGCATGGCGGCAATGACCCACCGCGTGCGTCTGTAGTCGTCGAAACCGGCACGACTGAGCCGATTGGCCATCAACAGCAGGACGATACCGCACGCCACGCCAATGATTCCCTCAATGCGGAATAACTGGGCGCCGACCGACCCCGCCACACTCAGGTCGAGCATGCTGAACAGGACTGGCACCGCAATGTAGCCGAGCGCCAGCAGGCTGCCCACCCAGACCATGGCGACGATCCGGAAGAGTCGATGGGCCATCATCAGATGTACTTCACCGAAATAACTTCGTAATCACGCGCGCCGCTGGGTGCCTGCACCGACGCGACATCGCCTTCCGTCTTGCCGATCAGCGCCCGCGCGATGGGCGAACTGATCGATACGAGCCCGTGGTCGATATCGGCTTCGTCGTCGCCGACGATCTGGTAGGTCACCGCAGCGCCCGACGCCAGGTCTTCGAGGTCCACGGTCGCGCCGAAAATCACACGGCCGTCGGCTTCCACGGCCGTTGGGTCGATCACCTGCGCCGCGGCGAGTTTCGACTCGAGCTCCGCAATCCGGCCTTCGATAAAGCCCTGCTTCTCTTTCGCCGCGTCGTACTCGGCGTTCTCGGAAAGATCGCCCTGAGCTCGCGCTTCGGAGATCGAGTTCACGACAGACGGCCGCTCCACCGATTTCAGGCGATGCAATTCATCGCGCAGCAAAGCCGCGCCCCGTTGGGTCAAAGGAACTGTGCTCATAAACAACTCATTACGCAAAAGTGCAGACGTAAAAAAATTACCGCGGTTAAGTGCATCTCCCGGTAAAAAGAAGGAGACACCGCTTAACCGCGGCCCTTGATGCTTAGACTTCGCTTGGGTCCTGCCACTGCTACTGCTTGGACACG
>NZ_JBAUSA010001395.1:0-6363 GCF_049581465.1 Caballeronia sp.
ATCTCCGCCTGGCCAACAGCGTGAACCGTGCTTTCGCTCAAGGGAAGGACCGCCTGCGCGCGCCAGAAACCGCCGCGTGCAAACAGGAGAACGAGCCAGATGAGAAGGGACAACCAGGCAATCAGGAGCATCGTAAATTCAGGTTAACTTTCCACGGAGCGCAAGTGCACGCCGACACGGCCACGCAAGCGCATGGCCAGCGAGCGAGCGCCGATCAACAGCCAGTCCGGGCCTTTCAGCACAGGACGCTTACGGAACACGTCGTAATCGGCCTGTTCGATTTTTTCAAGAATGCGCAAACCACCGTGCACAACGCTGCACAGTTCCAGCCCGAAACGCCCGGGCATGCGCACGGCGAGTGGCGCGCCGCCGACGATCATCGCGCGCGCATGGTCGACTTCGAAACGCATGAGCGCACGCCACGCGTCGTCGCAGATCTGCTCGTCGATATGTGCTTCGGTCACGCCAAAACGCGCGAGATCGCTCAGCGGCAGGTAGATCCGGCTCTTCTTCCAGTCAATCCCCACGTCCTGCCAGAAATTGATGAGTTGCAGCGCGGTGCAGATGGCGTCGGAGTCCGCGAGGTTTTGCGGCGTCGAGGCATCGAACAGATGCAGCATCAGTCGTCCGACCGGATTCGCCGAGCGCCGGCAATAGTCCATCAGGACGGGCCAGTCGGCATAGCGCGTGGTATCGATATCCTGGTCGAACGCCGACACGAGGTCGTAGAACGGTCCGAGCGGCAAACCGTACTGCTTGACCGTCGCGCCCAGCTTTTCAAACAGTGCCGGATGCACCGGCGCGGGGTCGCCCACCGCCACCGCGTCCAGGCCCGCACGGAAATCGGCGAGGCGCTGATGCCGTTCGGCTGGCGCAAAATCGCCTTCGTCGGCGATATCGTCCGCGGTGCGCGCGACGTGATAGATCACGCCCACGGGCGCCCGCAGGTGTTTCGGCAGCAAGACGCTGGCTACCGGAAAATTCTCGTAATGGTCGACTTCCATGACAGGGTCCAGGTATTCGACTCAATGCGCGGATGTCCAAATAGGCATCGACGCGCGGATAGTGGGCATGCAGGCTAGTTGCTTAATTTATGGACAATTCCACTAAAATGTTCACGGATGTCGGATGCGCACAACGGCCCCGCATGCGTAGGATAAATTCCGCATAGTTCGGCGTGCTGTCCGCAAACACGATGCAGATTCAGCGGGCCGCACTGAATCTCACACGGATACTGCTTCAGGCTCGCGTCAGCGCTACGCGGAAGCGGCTGGGCCGGAGTTGCTTGACCGGCCTGCTTGCCGGCCTGCCTGACCGGACTCATGCGCCGCCTTGCTGGCCTGGCGGCTTGCGATCTTTTTAGCCTCCATGCGAGGCATATCGAGACGCCGATTGGACAACTCGGCAGACGGTTATTTTACCGGCTTCCGCGCCCGGGAAGTTATTCAGCCTCCTTCGCGCGCCGTAAAGACCGTCCTACAAGCATCGGAAAAGCGAACGCGTTAGAATACGCGGTCAACTTCGGCGTTAAAGTTGAAACGAATGGTCTATTTTTAGCCAATTGTTTCGTTGAGCTTTTTCCGGAAAGCTTTAGTTTGGCTTACAAAAAATCGACCGGATTGAATTAGCTTATACAGCCGGTTCCATTCGAAACCCGCGTCAGTCGGAGTTCGCCCGAATATGCGTATCATCCTTGCTCAACCCCGCGGCTTTTGTGCGGGTGTAGTCCGCGCGATCGAAATTGTCGATCGCGCACTCGAAAGACACGGCGCGCCGGTCTACGTGCGCCACGAGATCGTCCACAATCGGCACGTGGTGGACAATCTGCGCAATAAAGGTGCGCAATTTGTCGAAGAACTCGATGAAGTGCCGCACGGCGCAGTCGCCATTTTCAGCGCACACGGTGTCGCGCAGACGGTGGAAGCCGACGCAAAAGCGCGTGGCCTGGACGTCCTCGATGCAACCTGCCCGCTCGTGACGAAAGTCCACGTGCAGGGGCGGCAGTATGTCGCGCAGGGTCGCACGCTCATCCTGATCGGCCACGCGGGACACCCGGAAGTGGAAGGCACGATCGGCCAGATTCCCGGCACGGTCGTCCTCGTGCAAAGCGAGGCGGAAGTTGCCACGCTGTCGCTGCCCGTCGATACCCCCGCCGCCTATGTCACGCAGACTACGTTGTCGGTGGACGACACGCGCGGCATTATCGACGCGTTGCAGCGCCGGTTCACCGACATCGTCGGCCCGGATACGCGCGACATTTGCTACGCCACGCAGAATCGCCAGGCGGCGGTCCGCGAGTTGAGCAAACAGGTCGACGTGCTGCTGGTCGTCGGTGCTACAAACAGTTCCAACTCGAATCGCCTGTGCGAGATCGGCGCCGAAACCGGCGTGCCGAGCTACCTCGTGGCAGACGGTTCGGAAGTAAAGGCCGAATGGTTTGCGGGTGCCAAGGCTGTCGGGATTACGGCTGGCGCCTCAGCGCCGGAAGAAATGGTTAAGCACGTCATAAACGCCTTGCGCGCGTTCGGTCCCGTCGAAGTAACGACAATGGCCGGCCGCGAAGAAAAGGTCGAATTCAAACTCCCCACGAAGCTGACGAAGCCGCTTGCCGCAGTCGCGGCATCCGCCACCGCCCTTCGCGAAGATTAAGGAGCACACGCCTGTGTCTATTCCGATGCTGCAAAAAGTCCGGGTTGGCGCGTACATCGCGCGCCAGCATTTCACGCGAACCAAGCGCTATCCGCTTGCGCTGATGCTTGAGCCGCTGTTTCGATGCAACCTGGCGTGCAACGGCTGCGGCAAGATCGACTACCCAGATCCCATTCTCAACCAACGCATTTCCATGGCCGATTGCCTGGCCGCAGTCGACGAGTGCGGCGCGCCCGTGGTGTCGATCGCTGGCGGTGAGCCGCTGCTGCACAAGGAAATGCCGCAGATCGTGAAGGGCATCATCGCGCGCAAGAAGTTCGTGTATCTCTGCACGAATGCGTTGCTGATGGAAAAGAAGATGGACGATTACGAGCCGAGCCCGTATTTCGTCTGGTCCGTTCACCTCGATGGCGACCAGCAGGCGCATGACCATTCGGTGTCGCAGGAAGGTGTGTATGAGAAGGCTGTTGCGGCGATCAAGGAAGCGAAGCGCCGTGGTTTCCGCGTGAACATCAATTGCACGTTGTTCAACGACGCCGATCCGGAACGCGTTGCCAACTTCTTCGATACGCTTCGCCCGATGGGTGTCGACGGCATCACGGTGTCGCCGGGTTACGCGTATGAACGCGCGCCGGACCAGCAGCACTTCCTGAATCGCGACAAGACCAAGACGCTGTTTCGTGAAATCTTCAAGCGCGGCAACAACGGCAAGAACTGGTCGTTCAGCCAGTCGGGCATGTTCCTCGATTTCCTGGCCGGCAACCAGACCTACGAATGCACGCCCTGGGGCAACCCGGCGCGCACCGTGTTCGGCTGGCAACGGCCGTGCTATCTGCTCGGCGAAGGGTATGTGAAGACCTTCAAGGAATTGATGGAAACCACCGAGTGGGACAAGTACGGCACGGGCAAGTACGAGAAGTGCGCGGACTGCATGGTGCATTGCGGCTTCGAAGCGACGGCCGTGATGGATACGGTGGCGCATCCGCTGAAGGCGCTGGCTGTTTCGTTGCGCGGTCCGCGTACGGAAGGTGCTTACGCGAAAGACCTTCCCATGGACAAGCAGCGTCCGGCCGAATTTGTGTTTTCGAAGCACGTCGAGATCAAGCTGGAAGAGATCGGCCGCATGAAGACCAACAAGGGCGGCAAGCAAACGACGGCTGCGGTCCTGTAGGCATTGGTTGACGGGGTTGCGGTGCAGCCAGGGGACGGGCGGATGAAGGTCGCGAACGCGGCTTCATTCGCCCGTTCTGCTTTTCAAGACGCAACATTCACAACCGCGTGTAGCATCGCGGTTTTTAATGCGAGCACGCAGGGCGCCATGGCCAACTTCAACGTAATGATTAATCTCGGCAAGGCCGACCTCGACGACTACACCATGCTGGCCAAGACGTTGCGCAAGTCGGGTTTCAGTGAGATCAAGCCGGCGCAAGTAGCGGCGGATTATCGGTTGCTGCCCGCATCGTTCAGATATTCGAGTGAGACTGAGAACATGACTTCGGTGAGGGAAAGGGCCCTGAAGTCGGCGAAGAGTGTTGTGGCGACCGCGATGGTCCTGGTGTCGGAGGTTTAGGAAGCGAGGGGTGTTGGGTGGCCCCAACCCTCCGGGAAACGCCCCGCCCCCTCACCAAATCGTCTTGACATGCGCATACGCGCGGATCTTGGGATCGTTGGTCACTAACGGCGCCGCGAGCTTTCTCGCGGTCGCGACAATCATGCGGTCCGCGGGGGTCAATTTAGCCGGACTATGTCCGTTTTGATAGGACGGCACTACCAAAATGGCACAGCCGGCTTGCGCCGGCTGTGCCATTTTCGAGGGGATCAGGGGCGCGGTCAGCGGAAAACCACGCTGACCCTCTCACTCGTTACTTCGCGCGTTGTGATTTGTCAGGAACTGGATCAGCCCGGCAATTCCGCCCTTGGACAGTTCCCCGGCGAACTGCACCTGATACACCTGGATGAGCCAGGCACCGAGCATGTCGATGTCGTAGATCTTCCAGCCTTGCGGCGTCTTTTCCAGCCGGTAACGCACGGGGTTGTCCCCACCGGTCGAAAAGACGTGTGACTCGACGACCGCGTCATTGCCACTGCTACTGATCGTCGCCGGGTCGAATTTGAACTTGACGTCCTCGTCGCGTAACTGTGCGAGCGATGTCGTATAAAGGCGTACCAGCAAAATCTGGAACTGTTCGTAAAGTTGCTTTTGCTGCTCAGGCGTGGCCGTGCTCCACGCGTTGCCAACGGCAATTCGCGTAGTCCGCTGGAAGTCCGTGGCCGGTACGAAGCGCGCTTCGACTAACTGGTTGACGGCCGCCATGTCGCCGCCGCGCGCCTTTGGATCTGCCTTCATTGCATTAACCGTGCCCTCCACGGCCGTCTTCACAACGGCGTCGGGAGCGGTTTGCGCAAAGACTGGACCGGAAACGAGCGAGGCCAGGACGGTCAGCACGAGCAGGACAAGACGAATGGGCGGGTAGCTTTTCATACGATCGGTATCGAGTAAGGGGGGGCGCCGGTAATCCGACCGCTGGCGCGAAACAAGCACGTGCTGCGTACGTGCCCGCATAAGCGCATCAGTATAGCGATTCGATTTCGCAGTTCATTTAGGGTACCAAGACTTGATGGACACGAATGTGTTTTTTCATACACGTGGCGCTCAAGCAGCACGCAGAAACCGCGCCGCCGCGACAAACATGATTGATGGCAACGCTTGTCTATATAATGCTATTGATTCTCATTTACATGCAATAAGGGCACTCCCACTCGGCTGGAAAACAAAACATGATCCTTTCGATACCTGGCGTCCTGAGCCCTGACGACGCCCACGCCATGCGTGAGCGGCTAGACGTGTCCGATGCGTGGGTGGACGGCCGCGCCACGGCTGGTTATCAGGGCGCGCCGGTCAAGCGCAACCAGCAGATTGCCGAAAGCTCGGCGATTGCCCATGAACTTGGCGACATGATCGTCGGGTCGCTTGAACGCCATCCCCTGTTCATTAGCGCCGTGCTACCCAACCGCGTGTATCCGCCGCTCTTTAACCGGTACGAAGACGGAATGCACTTTGGGAGTCATGTCGATGGCGCGATCCGGATCGTGCCTGGGCACGGCGCCCGCGTGCGTACCGATGTTTCGATCACCGTGTTTCTCACGCCGCCGGAGGACTACGACGGTGGCGAGCTGGTGATCGAGGACACGTATGGCGTGCAGGAGGTGAAGCTACCGGCGGGCCACGCGATTGTTTACCCGGCGACGAGCTTGCATGAGGTCCGGCCGGTCACGCGCGGGACGCGGGTAGCGAGTTTTTTCTGGGCGCAAAGCCTGGTCCGCGATGATACGCAGCGCAGCCTGCTGTTTGATATGGACAATGCCATTCAGCGGCTAAACGCGCAAAACGCCGATGATGCTGCGCGCAGGACGCTGGTCGGCTGTTATCACAATTTGTTGAGGCTCTGGAGCGAAACTTAGAAGGGGCCGGCTGGCGGCTTTTGGGAGTTCTGTTTGGGGCGAGTGTGGGGCTAGGGTGGAGGGGGTGCTGCTCGCGGAGAGTGTGGGGCTAGGATAGAGTCCTTCTTCTCGCGTGGTTGTTCTGCATAGGTAGTATTTTCTTGCTTATTTCTGTTAGCCCCTGTCCGGGGCGGGACTTCATTTCTTTTCAAACGGCGTGTGTCAAGGTAGTTGTCGCGTGAACCGTTACGCGGCTTGTTTACACTTTGTGGT
>NZ_JBAUSA010001396.1:0-3045 GCF_049581465.1 Caballeronia sp.
GAATGCCACTCGCTATCGAGTTGGCTGCCCCCCGCGCGGCAACGCTCGGCGTCAAGGAACTCGCTGCGTATCTTGACGACTGCTTTTTGATCCTGACCGGCGGCCATAGGACGGCGTTGCCGCAACACCAGACGCTCAGGGCTACCTTTGACTGGAGCTATAACCTTCTGCCGCCCAAGCAGAAAATGGTACTGAGGCGCCTCGGAGTCTTCCCCCGCGCTTTTGTGATGGAAGCTGCATGCGCGGTCGTTGCTGAAGACGCCCTGGACCCGGCAGATGTGCTGGAAGCGGTGTGCGAGTTGACGGCGAAGTCGCTGGTCGTCGCCGACATGGTGTGTTCCCCCGTCAGATACAACTTGCTTGAAACAAGCCGCGCCTATGCGCTACAGAAACTGGATGGCAATGGCGAACGCGACTACGCCGAACGTCGTCACCTGTCGTACGTATCTGCATGGGTCAAGCATGCGTTGGCTTGCGTTACTGGTCCATCGGATGAGGCGGCGCTCGATAGCTTCCGGCTTCAGTTGGATGATGTGCGATCCGCGCTGGATTGGGCTTTCTCCGCGCGAGGTGACCGCTATTTGGGAACTGAGTTGATTGCGATGACTGCTCCACTGTTCTTCAAACTTGGGCTATTTGCCGAGGTCAGACTCCGGGCGCGCTTAGCGCTCGACGCGTTGGATGCGGGGAAAAATGGGCCACGCTATCCGGCGGCAGATCTTAGCTTGCTATGCGCAATGGCTGGCCAGCGCGAGCCGGGAGTCGAACAGATCAAATTAACGCGCGACGATCGGCTTGACGCTCCGGAAAGTACTCCCGACGGGAATCGAACCAGCGTCGCTACGCCCGGGCAAGATCCGCGGGCGTTGTTGCGTTGCGCCTCACGGAGCGCACCGAAAACAAATTGTCTTAAGCAGAGCCGTTGCTAGCGCCGAGGCGGCCGAACATCTACGCAGCCGTTGACAGCACGTTGCCGCCCGGCTTTTAGTGAATCTTCTATTTTTCGAGGTGGCAGAACATGTCGAAACAAACAATCGCTGACTATCTGGCAAAGACGTTAGCCATTGCAGGCGTTGAACGTATCTGGGGCGTCACGGGCGACAGTCTGAACGGACTGGCGTATAGCCTGGACCAGCTTGGATCGATCCGCTGGATGCACACCCGTCATGAAGAATCGGCTGCCTTTGCCGCGGGGGCAGATGCGGCGGCATCCGGGAACCTCGCGGTCTGCGCGGGAAGTTGCGGCCCGGGAAACTTGCACCTTATAAACGGCCTGTTCGACTGTCACCGAAATCATCAGCCCGTGTTGGCGATCGCTGCACACATCCCGTCGACAGAAATTGGCCTGGGCTATTTCCAGGAAACGCACCCGCAAGAACTGTTCAAGGAGTGCAGCCATTATGTAGAGCTTGTGACAAGCGCATCGCAATTTCCCCGCGTGCTGGAACGCGCCATGCGAACCGCAATCCAGGAGCGAGGGGTTGCCGTGATCGTGTTGCCGGGCGACGTGGCACTCAGCGAAGGCCCGTCTGAAGCGCCTGGCTGGTCGCATACCGCGCCCGCGACCATCATGCCGGCCGAGGCGGATCTTCATCGCTTGGCCGCGATGTTGAACGAGTCAGACGCGATCACGATCATGTGTGGAAGCGGGGTCGTAGGGGCACATGATGAAATTGTCGCGCTTGCCGATACACTGGCAGCCCCTATCGTTCATGCTCTACGGGGTAAGCAATACATTGAATGGGAAAACCCCTTCGACGTGGGGATGACCGGCTTGATCGGATTCAGTTCGGGTTATCACGCCATGGAATCGTGCGACACGCTGCTGCTTCTCGGCTGCGATTTTCCGTATCGGCCGTTCTATCCCAAGGACGCGAAAATCATCCAGGTCGACTGGAAGGGATCCCAGCTAGGACATCGTGCGCCACTTGCGCTGGGTCTCGTCGGCACGGTGAAGGAGACCGTTAAAGCGGTATTGCCTGCGTTGCAGCGAAAATCCAATCGGAATTTCCTGGACAATGCCCGCAAGCACTATGCAGCGGCCAGGAAGGGGCTCGATGAGTTGGCTACACCGTCGGGGGCTGGGCGCCCGATCCATCCGCAATATTTAGCTAGGCTGATCGACGAGATCGCCGACGACGACGCGATCTTTACTGCCGACGTGGGTACGCCGACTGTCTGGGCGGCCCGGTATTTGACGATGAACGGCAAGCGCCAATTGCACGGGTCGTTTAATCACGGGTCGATGGCTAACGCAATGCCGCAGGCTCTCGGCGCGCAAGGCGCGTTTTTAGACAGGCAGGTCATCTCCCTATCGGGCGACGGCGGCCTGTCAATGCTTCTTGGCGATCTATTGACCGCCGTGCAACTCGACCTTCCGATCAAGGTTGTCGTCTTCAATAACAGCTTGCTTGGCTTCGTCTCCATGGAACTCAAGGCGGGTGGTTATCTCGATACGAACGTCGACTTGAGCAAGACCGATTTCGCCGCGATCGCAAAGGGAGCGGGGATCTTCGGCGTTCGGGTAGAGGAGTCGGAGGATGTCGCTGACGCACTTCGAAAAGCGTTTGCTCACCCAGGCCCGGCACTCATCGACGTAGTCACTTCCAAGCACGAATTGGCGATGCCGCCCAAGGTCCAGCTTGAGCAAGCCAAAGGATTCAGCTTGTATATGTTGAGGGCCATTCTCAGTGGCCGGGGCGATGAAATCGTGGAGCTAGCGAAGACCAACCTTCGCTGAGGGCTCACCGGCGACCCGGCGCCGCATGTCTCGCTTGCAGGGCCTTCAACGCGGTTAATAGCGACTCGGATTCGAAGCGCTTCCTATAGTCCACGTCGATGAACGCCAGCGCGACGATGCCGTCGCGATCCAGCAAGTACGTGGCGGGCAGCGGAACGAGCCACGCGCGCGCATTCCTTGTGGACGGCGGCGCGTAACCTAGGCCCTCGTACCTCGGCCTGAGACCGGGCGGAAGGTCGAACGCGAGTCCGTATGCGCGCGCGACCTTCATTTCGATGTCTTGTAACTCGCGCATGGGGGAAGGG
>NZ_JBAUSA010001397.1:0-2189 GCF_049581465.1 Caballeronia sp.
GGATGAAGGTAGCGTAGAGCTTGCGCCTCCCTAATGGCGTCATCGGCGCTGATGTCTGGAATTTTGCTCTCGTCAATCGCCGCGCCGCGCAAGAAACGTGACTTGTCGTAAGCGTGATTGGCGATCACTTCCAGCATCAGTGCGCAGACTTCATCCCCGTGGCGCACCAGCGAGAACAACAGCCGGTCGGCGTCATCTAGCTTCGCCCGGTAGAACTTGCCGTGGCTCAGATTGGCGAGCTTCTTGACTTGGGCAGCACGGAAGTCGTGGCGAGCGATGGCCGCGGACACCTTGTCGTAGCTGGCCTTGACGCGTGAGGTGTCGAGGCCGGTGTATTCGAGGATCTTCATGAGGCGACGAGGATGCGAACATGTGCAAGAGCAAGAATTCTCTCATGGTCGTGTGGCCTGCCAACTTCTATAGCAAGCTTTCCGGTCTTGAACGGCAATTATCCGGCATGAACCGGACGCCCTATGACTGACCTTTCCTCATACCGAATGACGGGTTTTGGCCGAGAGAACCAGTTCCGTGGACGTTCCACGTAGCCGACATTGGAGTAGTCAACGGCAGCTTTCCGACGAGGTGGGTGAATGCGTACTGCCGGCCAGTTTGGGACGTTCGACAGCACCGGATAGATGGTTGACAATCGGCGCGTAGGTGCCCCGATATAGCGGGCGCAATAAACAGGACTCTGTCGCATGGACAAGAATGTAGATGAGTTAATCGCTGAGTTGGCCGAGCGAGGTGTACATCTACCGAAAGGTAACGTCGGAATCGGCGGTTTCGGAGATTCAGAGGCGCTTTCAGAATCGCTGATCACCCTCATTCTGACTGGCGTAAAGCGCGGTACTTGCAGCTTGGTTTGGTCTTGGGGTTTCGACGGTGCGACACTTCCTGAGGTCGGGGATATGGAGATCGTGCTTGACTGGCATGGTCGGCCAACGTTTGTTCGACGAGCCACGGAGGTGGAAATCGTGCCGTTTGACGCTGTGACCGCCGATTTCGCAGCTAGCGAAGGCGAAGGTGACCACTCGTTATCGCATTGGCAAACAGAGCACTGGAGATTCTTCACCGACGAGTGCAAGCGAATTGGCCGGACGGTTGATAAATCGATGCCTCTCGTGTGTGAGAGATTCGAGGTCCTTTACACTTTCGCTTGAATACGCGATCCGAACGACCGCTGCCCTCGGTACCAAGCATCAAGCCTGGGACGCGCGCCGCCACTCGAAGCATGTTCCGCGTATGCCTGCAGGGCCCTCACCGGCCAACTACGGACACTCATCGGCACGGGCCAATTTCTACAAGCAGCGACCGGTTTTTATGGTCGCTGCACATCTCACCGAAGGTGTGGAATTGAGATCCCGCCATCGACCATCAAAGTCTGCCCAGTAACGAAACGGGCTTCGTCGGTCGAAAGCCAAACGGCGACATCGCCCGCGTCGGCCGGATCTCCGACGCGGCGTAGGGGCGTGAAGGACTCAATCAGATTCACGTGTTCATCGCCGCCCAGCCTCTCAAACATAGGCGTTCTGATAGCACCGGGGTTGATATTGTTAATGCGAATATTGTGCGGACCATATTCGATTGCCACGGCGCGGATCAGCGCATCAAGGCCGCCCTTGCTGGCGGAGTAGACCGTTGATCCGACCGCTGCACCCTTTGCCAGAAAGGAGGATGTATTGACGATCGAGCCACCGTTGCCGAGGCTTAGCATCGCAGCGATCTCATACTTGATCGACAACCACGCCCCTCTGAGGTTGATGGCAATAACTTCATCAAAATCGGTCTCTGTCAGTTCCGTGATCGGGGCGATAGTGCCCTCGATCCCGGCATTATTGAACGCTGCGTCCAAACGTCCGTAGCGTTCGACGGTCGCGTCGACCAGCTCACGCACTTGTTGAGCTACTGCTACGTCCGTCGGAACAGCGCAACCCACACCACCATTCGCCGCAATAAGCCGGACAGTCTCGTCGATCTCTGAGCTACGCCGTCCAGCAACAACCACTTTTGCCCCCTGTGTGGAATAAGCCAAGGCGGCGGCACGGCCAATACCAGTTCCGCCACCAGTAACCAGTGCGACCCGACCTTCAAGACGGCGAAATTGAAACTCTTGGGGCATGTTTTATCTTTTTTATAGGGAAAAACAAAATCGAAAACGGGAATCACAAAATCGCCCGATGATTCTGAAG
>NZ_JBAUSA010001398.1:0-4666 GCF_049581465.1 Caballeronia sp.
GGCGAGGAGCTCGCCGTGATCGAGACGCCCGAACTCGACCAGCAGTTGAATCAGGCGAGGGCCGACCTTGCAAGCGAGAAGGCGGACGCCGCACTGGCCAAGACGACTGCCGATCGCTGGCAGGGCCTTCTGGACTCCGACTCCGTGTCCCGCCAGGAGGTCGATGACCGCAACCAAGGCTATGTGTCGAAACAGGCTCGCGTGGTGGCGGCTCAGGCCAACCTCGACAGGCTGGTCGCGACCAAGACCTTCGCCAGGATCGTCGCTCCGTTCGACGGTGTGATCACCGCGCGCGACACCGACGTCGGTGCATTGATCAATGCGGGCGGTGGTGTCGGGCCGCAGCTCTTTTCGGTATCGAGTGTGGATAAGCTGCGTCTGTACGTGCGCTTGCCGCAAGAATATGCACCACTCATCAAATCCGGTGGGACCGGCACCTTCACCGTCCCGGAATATCCCGGCAAGAGCTTTACTGCCACGGTCGTGGGTCTGGCCGATTCCGTCAATGCGTCATCGGGAACGACGCTCGTCCAGTTGCTGTTCGACAATTCCGGTCATCTCCTGCTGCCGGGTGGCTTCGTGAATCTCAACTTCTCGCTGCCGGCACGTGCTGGCGCGTTGCGCGTGCCGGCCAGCGCGCTGATATTCGACAACAAGGGGCTCCGGCTCGCGACCGTCGATCATAACGACACGATCCGGTTCAAGTCCGTAGCGATCCTGCAGGATCTGGGAAACGCGGTCGATATCGGCTCGGGGCTGGCCGAAAGTGACCGTGTGATCGACACGCCGCCCGATGGTCTTGTCGAGGGTGACCATGTCCAGGTGATCAAGCCAACGGCTAAGGTTGTCAAGCATGGCTAAGTATCCGGGATTGGCCCCAATTATGAGTGCCATGGCGCTTGCCGGGTGCTCGCTCGCGCCGCACTACGAGGTGCCCGATGTGCCCGTCGCGGCACAGTACCAGTCTCACGGACCCTGGACCGTGGCCATCCCGGCTGACCAGCTTGACCGCGCGGGATGGTGGAAGCTGTACCAGGAGCCGGGACTCGATGACCTCGAACAACGCCTGATCGCAAATAACCCCGACCTGAGCGCCGCGTATTTTCACTATGTGCAGTCCCAAGCGTATATCAAGCAGGTCAGCTCGCAACTGTATCCTCAGGTATCCACTGCGGGCATTTACCAGCGCGAGCGCCAGTCGGACACGCGGCCCTTGCGCCCCCCCGGCTCGCCGGACAACTACAACTCGGCCACGCTGGGCGTGGCAGCGGACTACGAAGTCGACCTTTGGGGGCGCGTGCGCGATTCGGTTGCTGCAAGCAAGGACGAGGGTCTGGCGTCAGGCGCTGATCTGGCGTCGACGCAGTTGAGCCTCGAAATCGAGCTGGCTCGAAGCTATGTCGACGTGCGCGGCCTTGATCAGCAAATCCAGCTAATCGAGGGTACTGACGAGGCGTATCAGAAGGCGCTCGACCTGACTCGCAGGCGCCATGGCGGTGGAGTCGTGTCAGGTCTGGATGTGGCGCGGGCTAGCAACCAGTTGGCGGCGGCCGAGTCCGAACTCACGCAGGTCAGGGCCAGGCGAGCATTGCTGGAACACGCGATTGCCGTGCTGGTGGGCGCGTCGGCGTCGGACTTTCACATTGAGCCGAGTACGCGTCCAATCGCATTGTCCGCCGTCCCTGTGGGTGTGCCCTCGGCATTGCTGCAAAGGCGACCGGATGTCGCCGCGGCCGAGCGGCGCGTAGCGGCGGCCAATGCACAGATTGGCGTTGCTCGTTCTGCGTACTTCCCGACACTGACGCTCAGCGCGGCGGGCGGCGTGCAAAGCTCGGTGTGGGCGGATCTGCTCAGCGCCCCCAGTTCCTTTTGGGCGATCGGGCCAATGCTTGCGGTGTATCTCTTCGATGGCGGCAGGCGGGCGGCAAAGGTCGAGTCCGCGAAGGCGGCAACGTCAGAGGCGGGAGCACGTTATCGGAGCGTGGTGCTGGCCTCGTTCAGGCAGGTGGAAGACGACCTCTCGCTGCTCGACGACCTGGGCATTGCAACGAATCAGCAGCAAGAGGCCGCAAGCGCCGCTGACCTGTCGGTCAACCTGTCGCTCTCGCTGTATCGGCGCGGTGCGGTCAGCTATCTGGACGTGGTCACGGCACAATCCGCTGCGCTCGAATCGGAACGCAGCGTCATCCAGCTTCGAACGCAGCAGCTGGACGCGAATGTAGACCTCATTCGCGCGCTCGGCGGTGGCTGGACCAAGGATGATTTGCAGGTCGTGCAACTACCGGGTGGATAGCATTCAACCTTTCCCGCTCGCTGCGATGGAAGCATTCCAGTTGAACCTGTTCATTCATGGTCTCGAACACCGTGAATCCGGCGGGGTCAATCATCGCCCGGGATCATTCCGGCGCCAAAGCGTCGGTAGACCATCCGCGCCGCATAGTCCAGCAAGAACCCGAGCACACCGATCACCAGGATCACCGCGGTCAATTCGGAGTAGGCGAGCCGGTCGCGCGTGTCGAGGATGAGGTATCCCAGTCCCGCGCTCACGCCCAGCATTTCCGCCGGCACGAGCACGATCCACAGGATGCCAATCGCCAGCCGCACGCCGGTCAGCACATGCGCGGCGATGCCCGGCACGTAGACATGCCACAGCATTTCGGAGCGCGTTGCCGCCAGGCTTTCTCCGAGTTGCAGCCAGCGCCGGTCGATTTGCGCGACGCCGGCGGCGGTGCTCATCGCGAGCGGCCACACTGCTGCGAAGGCGAGCAAAAAGTACACAGCCCGATCGCCGACGCCTAGCGACATCACCGCGATCGGCATCCACGAGAGCGGCGAAATCATACGCAGGAATTGCAGCGTGGGGGACAACGCCGAGTCCAGCCAGCGTAGCCGGCCGAGCAGGAAGCCTAGCGGCACGCCGATCAAAAGCGCCCACGCCAAACCCACGGCAATGCGCCGCAAGCTCGTGACAATATGCACGAACAAGCGGTCGTCATTGATGAGCGACGGCAATGCCGCGAAGGCGCGTGTCGGCAGGAACTGTGCGGCGAGACTCTCGGGGCCGGCGATTAGCGTCAGTACGAGCCACCAGAGCGTCACCACGGCGACGATGCCGGCTAACCCTAGAGAAGTTCGTCGTATCCACGAGCGGGCGCGTGGGCGGCTGTTTGCGTCAACGCCGGGTTCTTGACGAGAGGAAGACAGGCTAGACAACGATGGTCTCCGAACGGGTGAATCCATCGGGCAGGCCGAACGTCTTCATACCGCCGACCGCCGCGATGCTGTTCTTGACGAACCGGTCGTCGACCAGATCGCGGGCGACGAATGCCGGATCGAGTTTGCTAAGAAACTGCGCATTGCCTTCCACCTGCGTGGCCTTCATCTTGCGTACCAGTTCCTCGGTATAGCTCGGGTACGGATAGGGCTGGAAGTCGATGCGCTTTTCATGCCAGTCCGCATGGATGATGGCGCGATCGGCGAGATAACGCCCTTCGTCGCTTGCTGGCGGCGCGAGCACGCGGGTCAGGATTTGCGGCGTGTGCGGTGTGTAATGATTCTTGCCGTCCTTGGAGAGAAGCTGGGCCGCCTCTGCCGGATGGTCGCGCGTCCACACCTGCGCCTTGACGATGGCATCGACCACCTTCTGCGACCACGCCGCGCGCCCGGTCAGATCCTGCTCGTGCATGAACACGACGCAGCACGCATGGTCCTTCCAGACATCGCCCGTAAAGCGCAGGATCTTGCCGATCTTGAGTCCTTCAGCCGCCGCATTGAATGGCTCGGCGACGATAAACCCGGCGATCTGTCCTGACGCCAGCGCCGGGGGCATGTCCGACGGGGACATCACAATCAGGTTCACCTCGTTCGCCTTCGGCGCGTTCGTATTCTTGAGAACCGGCACGAGCCCTTGCGAGCGCAGCATGTCCTGCAGCACGACGTTATGAACCGAGTACCAGAACGGCACGGCGACCGTTTTGCCACCGAGGTCGCTGAGCTTGTTGATGGCCGGCGCGACCGTGAGACCCGAGCCGTTGACGTGGTTCCACGCGACGACTTTCGCTGGCGCGTGACTGCCGTAGCGAGCCCAGACGGTCATCGGGGAAAGCAGGTGCACGACGTTGACCTGACCCGACAGGAACGCTTCGACCAGTTGTGCCCAGCTTCGCAATAGCGTCGGTTTGTCGGCGGAGATTCCCGCTGCCTCGAAGTAACCGTTGTTGTGCGCGACCAGCAACGGGGTGGCGTCGGTGATGGGCAAATAGCCGATCCGCACCGGCGCATCCGGCTCGCTTGCCGCTCTTGCGCTCAACGAGCCAAGCAAGGGCGCCGCGCCTGCGACGGTGAATATGGAAGCGAGTTTCAGCCACTCGCGGCGGGACATCGGAACCTGGCACATGGACATTACTGCGTTTCCTGCGTTTTTTTTGTTGATTGAACGTGAGCCTCGACTACGGCCTTACGTGCCATTGCGTGCGCTTAGGTGAGCTTAGGTGCCCTTACGTGCTGGCGGCGCTATAAGCGGGGCGTGCAGACGAGATCGAGTCTTGCAATGCCTCAAGGATCTCGATTCGCAACGCACCCAGCGCGTGCACCGCGGTGACACGCGGCATAGGGACCGTCACCTGCCATTGCGCGATCAAGGCGCCCTGAGCGCCGAGCAGCACGA
>NZ_JBAUSA010001399.1:0-4558 GCF_049581465.1 Caballeronia sp.
CACGCGGCCAGTCGGGTTGCCTGGGCCGGCGACATCCACGCCAGCCTTGGCCGTATAGAAGTCCTTCTGACCGTCGTACGTGATTACGCTGCCGTGCACTTCGTCCTGGATCGTCGTCAGCCCGACCAGGCGGCGCACGACGGCACGCGTGGTCAGCGTCGTGAAATCCTGCTTGCCGTCGTAGTCGATACGCACCGCGTTGCCTTCGATGTATTCGTCGACGCCATCGCGTTTCTGGCGGAAATACGACAGGTTGCCGCCGGTGGAAGTGCCGGTCGCGTACTGATAACCCTGCGGGTCCTGCGTGACATCCACACGGTCGGCCTTGATGATGATCGTGCCCTTGGTCGCAACCACGTGGCCCGTGAAAATGTTCACTTGCTTGAGGTCGTCGTAGGACATGTTGTCCGCTTCAATGTTCAGCGGCTTGTCGTTGTCGGCGCGCTCTGCGTGCGCGGCCGGGGCAAAAGCCGCCAGCGACAGCGCCACACATGCCGCCGCCATCCCGAATTGCGCGACACGGTTGGCGCGGCGCAAAAATGCCGCCCGCGCTTGGTGCAGGCAGCCGGATTCGGGTCGGAGAAACGGTTCGTTCATGCAGTCACACTAAGATGGGGTAAGGACAATCCAGCGCGATTCGTCGGAACTGCGGAAACTGCCGGAATTGCGGGCTTTATAACGCGGAGCTAGTGGGTGTCCGAGGCGGCAATCGCGCCGCGCACCTGGCCGTAGAGCTTCATCACCCGGGTCACGTTGTTGTAGTTCATGCCGTTGGCTGTCATCACGGACAGACCGCGCTGAAGTTTAACCGGCTTTTCCGTTTCGATGACATCGTCGTTGACCAGGATGCGAAAGTGCTCGGAATCCGCCTGCATCTGCGGGTCGCCGAAGCCGGCCACGCGCAGGATGCGGGCGTTATCGTACAAGTCGACGATCGATACATCGCCATTCACCGTGCCACGCTCCGACGTCGACGTCACCGTCGGCTTGAGCGGCTGGAACATACGCATGGCCGGCTTGATCAGGTCGCTGTTTTCGTCGTCCTCGTAATGCACCATCGAGATCGCCGTCAGCCGGTATTGCGTCGTGCCCGTGGCGTCGAGTTCGGAGACCGAGAAGTTATCGGCGAAATAATCCGGCGCGTGCTCTTTCGGGCGCTCGGGCGTCTGCTTGGGCGGCAGCGTGGCTTGCAACAGCCAGTACGTGATGCCCGCGAGCGCGGCCATTGCCACCAATGGCAACAGGGATGTCAGTTTTTTGGTGGGACGGATCATTGCGTTCAGGCTCCGGTGGCCGCAGCCAGCAGGCCGTCATACTTGTCTTGTGCGCGCAGGATGGCGTCGCAAACTTCACGGACCGCGCCTGCGCCGCCGCGCGTCCCGGCCACGAAGTGCACACGTTGGAGCACTTCAGCGTGCGCGTTCGCAGGTGCGGCAGCGAAGCCGCACAATCGCATCACGGCGAGGTCGGGCCAGTCGTCGCCCATGTAGCCGCATTCGTGGGCCGCGATGCCCGTGGTTTGCAGCAATTGCGCAAACGCGATGGTTTTATCGGCAACGCCCTGATGCAAGTGCGTAATGCCGAGTTCGCGGGCGCGCGCCGCGACGATTCCGGACTTGCGGCCCGTGATGATCGCGGTCTGCACGCCCACCGATTGCAACATTTTCACGCCGTGACCATCGAGGGAGTTGAACGACTTCATTGCGTCCCCCTCGGCCGTGAAGAAAAGGCTGCCGTCCGTAAACACGCCGTCGATGTCGAAAATCATCAACTTGACCAGGCTCGCGGGTACCAGGACTGCCGCCATCAAATCACCTTCTTGGAAAAGAGGTCGTGCATGTTCAGGGCGCCGATCAAGATGGCGTTTTCATCGACAACCAGCATTTGGTTGATCCGGTAACGCTCCATCAGTTCCACCGCTTCCACGGCCAGATGGTCCGGCCCGATCGTGCGCGGATTACGAGTCATTACATCCAACAGCGGAAGCGAGCGAAAATCGCCGTCGCGCTGAAGAATCCTGCGCAGGTCGCCGTCGGTGAAAATGCCTTCTACATGCCGCTTTTCGTTGACCACGGCCGTCATGCCCATGCGTTTGGCGGTGATTTGGAAGAGGGCGTCGGAGACGCTTGCGTCCATTGAAACGATCGGCACTTCTTCGCCCACGCGCATCACGTCGCGTACATAGGTCAACAGGCGCCGGCCGAGCGCGCCGCCCGGATGTGAGCGGGCGAAATCGTCGGGGCCAAAGCCGCGGGCGTCGAGAACGGCGACCGCGAGCGCGTCGGAGAGAGCGAGAACGGCGGTGGTGCTGGCCGTCGGCGACAGGTTCATCGGACACGCTTCCTTGTCGACGTGGGCATTCAAGTGCACGTCGGCGAGCTTGGCGAGACTTGATTCGGGGTTGCCGGTGATGGCGATCAGTTTGGAACCCAGTCGCTTGATGATCGGCAGGATCGCGACGAGTTCTTCAGTTTCGCCTGAATTCGATAACGCGATGAACACATCTTCGGCGGTTACCATGCCAAGATCGCCGTGGCTTGCTTCGGCCGGATGCACAAAGAAACCGGGCGTGCCGGTGCTTGCAAGTGTGGCCGCAAATTTGCGCGCGATATGTCCGGATTTGCCGATCCCGGAGACCACCACGCGGCCTTTACACCCCAGCAGGAATCCGACGGCGCCGGGGAAGTTGTCGTCGAGGTGGGCGGACACGCCGCGTACGGCGTCGGCTTCGATTTCGAGCACTGTGCGAGCCAGTGCGAGCGCCCTGTCGCCATTGATTTTCGCTATCATGCGCGGAGTATATCAAAGGCGTCTTTGCGCCGCGCCGCACCCCGGGCGGCTTCGCGTCGTTCATCTGCCGCCCTGGCCGCGTGTTTTGCCGCGCGCTTTTGCCCAGCCTGCGGCATCGAAACAAACCAGCTAACGCCGACCAACGAGGACGCAAGACGGATGACATCCCCGCTCGAATTGACTCTGCTTTTGCTGCTGTGTTCAGTGGTAGGGGTCGTCGTGTTCCGTTTTTTCAACCTGCCGCCGATGCTGGGCTATCTGGCGGTGGGGATTGTCGTGGGACCGCATGCCGCAGGGATCGCGGGGGACACCGACCGCGCGCAGCATCTGGCCGAGTTCGGCGTCGTGTTCCTGATGTTTTCCATTGGGCTGGAGTTTTCGTTATCGAAATTGCGTTCAATGCGACGCATCGTGTTCGGGCTTGGCGCCAGTCAGGTCGTCGGGACGATTTTGATTGCGCTGCTGGTCGGCTGGATCGCGAACTTCTGGATTGGCATGGCGTGGGAAGCGAGCATCGCGCTCGGCGGCGCGTTGTCGATGTCGTCCACCGCGATCGTTTCGAAAATGCTGGCCGAACGGCTCGAACTGGAATCCGAGCACGGTCGCAATATCTTCGGCGTGCTGCTGTTCCAGGACTTGGCTGTGGTGCCCTTGCTGATCATCATCGCGGCATTCGGCAATGGAAATTCCTCGCAACTGGCGTTCTGGCTCGCGGTCGCGGCCGCGAAAATCGTGGTCGCGTTGACGCTGTTGCTGTTTATCGGCCAGAAGTTCATGACGCGCTGGTTCAACCTCGTCGCGCGCCGGCGTTCGCAAGAACTGTTCATGCTGAACCTGTTGCTGGTGACGCTGGGCGCGGCTTTCATCACCGATAAATTTGGCCTCTCGCTTGCGCTCGGCGCGTTTATCGCGGGCATGTTGATCGCGGAAACGCCGTATCGGCATCAGGTGGAGGAAGACATCAAGCCGTTCCGCGACGTGCTGCTCGGCCTGTTTTTCGTCACCACCGGGATGTTGCTGAATCCGCGCGTGATCTGGGAGCATCCCTTTCTCGTGGCGGGATTTTTCTTCCTGCCGATTCTACTGAAAGCCGTGATGATCACCGGCCTCGCGCGGCTGTTCGGCTCGCCGCCCGGCGTCGCGATGCGTACCGGCCTGAACCTCGCGCAAGCCGGCGAGTTCGGTTTCGTGCTGCTGAACCTGATCCTCGATAAACATCTCGTCGAGCCGGTCTTGCTGCAAGCCATCCTCTCGTCAATGCTGCTGTCAATGCTCGCCGCACCCTTCATCATCCAGAACGCGGACAGGATCGTGCTGCGGCTGTCATCGACAGAATGGCTGATGCAGTCGTTGCAAATGACACGGATCGCCACGCAAAGCCTGAAGCAGAGCGGGCACGTCATCATTTGCGGATACGGCCGCGCCGGGCAGAATCTGGCGCGCATGCTGGAACATGAAGGCTTGTCGTATGTGGCGCTCGATCTGGACCCCGACCGTGTTTCAGCGGCGGCGGCGGCGGGCGAAAGCGTGGTTTACGGTGACGCCGGCCGGCGTGAGGCGCTGGTTGCAGCCGGTTTGCATCGTGCAGCCACGGTCGCGATCACGTTCGCCAACACCCCGTCCGCGCTGCGGGTGCTGCACAGCATCCATGAACTTGAACCCACGTTGCCGACCATCGTGCGTACCGTCGATGACGCCGATCTCGAAAAGCTGATCGCATCGGGCGCGACCGAGGTGATTCCGGAAATCGTGGAAGGCAGCTTGATGC
>NZ_JBAUSA010001400.1:0-1634 GCF_049581465.1 Caballeronia sp.
CCAGGATCTCGGGTGCACCACCGGCGGTGTTGTCGCTAGTGAAGCAGCGACTTTCAGTACGCGCGACCAACTCCATCGAGACAGCGCTCATGAGCCGTCACCGTCTCCGAGAGTCAAAGGCAAATCGGCCAGGACGCCCCCGGCAAGCGCGAGCGCGCCGCCGAACGCGCCGATCATCCAAATCCACTCCGGATCACGTCTGCGTGTCATCGCGCGCCCGCCGCCGAAGAGGCCCCGACGCGGCTCGATGCTTTTGCTTGACGCAACAACTCGAGCATCGACTGTGCGAGCTGCTCCACCAGGGGCAGTTCGAGCATGGTGAAGTGGTCACCGGGAAGACGATGCACGCGCAACGTTCCTCGGTGGGATTGGTCCCAACCCAAAAGGTCCGCCTCCATATCGGCTGCGAAGCCCTCGCTTATGAACAACTCCAGCGGCACTGCGTGTCCGGGCTGCCGATAGCGGCATGCGAGCTCTGCGGCGCCGCCAAGATCGAATTCCCGTAGCGCACCATTGCGAAGCACCCGGAGCGCGATCTCAGCGAACTTGGCCAACCGCTCGCGCGTCGGCCGTTGGCGTAATTGGCGAAGCTTCCATCCCAGTGTCTCCCGCGATCGCACTCGCGGCGCGATCAACGGTGAATCAGCATCTATAAGGCACAGCCAGTCGACGACCTGGCCTGCATCGACGGCCTGACGTGCAACTTCGTAGGCCAAGAGGCCACCGAACGAGTAGCCGGCCAACGCAAGCGGACCATCCGGCTGCCGGTTGCGGATTGCCGCAAGGATCTGGCTGGCATGTTGTTCGACGCTCACGGAAAGGTCGAACTGCCCGCCTGGCTGTTCGGGGATGAGCGCGTGTACCGGCTGCGCAGCGCCCCACCGCGCCTTGAAGTGTCTCAGGCTCATCGCCGTCGCTTGATAGGGGAAGATGAAATGCAGCGGTGGTTCCGACGTGATTTCGTCTGTACCGCAGAAGGTTTTGTCGATTACAGCAGCGAGTTCTGCAACGGTCCTGCCGCTATCGAGGAACGTGGCCAGCGACAGCGCGACCCCGAATTCCCCTTGAGCACGGGCGATCAACCGGGCCGCCAGTAGTGAATGGCCGCCCAAATCAAAAAAGTCAGAGTCGACGTCGGTCACGGGTTTGGCCAGCAAATCGGCCCACAGTCTCGCCACCCGGCGTTCCGTCTCGTTACGCGGAGGTTGGACAGCGCTGCCGCCGGGATTCCGCGGCGACGGCGCGGGCAATGCGGCCTTATCGAGCTTGCCACTGGCAGTCATCGGCAGTGCGCCGAGATGAACGAACGCGCTCGGAATCATATATTCGGGCAACCGGCGTCGTAACCAATCGCGCACCTGCGCGTCGCTCGGGCACCCCGGCTCGCCGACGACGTATGCGACCAACTGCTGTTCGCCGTTGGGCGCCTCCCGAGCGACCACAGCGCAGCATCCCACATCTGGGTGCTCGCACAAGGTGGACTCAATCTCGCCCGGCTCTATGCGAAAACCCCTGATCTTGAGCTGGTCGTCGCAGCGGCCCAAATGTTGGATGCGGCCGTCGGGTAAGAACCTGCCACGATCGCCAGTGCGGTAGATGCGCCCGCCGGCATGGAATGGATCGTCTCCGTACCG
>NZ_JBAUSA010001401.1:0-12942 GCF_049581465.1 Caballeronia sp.
GCGTCAGGCAGATTCGCGCGCCCTTCCGGCAGCAGCCGATACCGCTCGTCAGGCGCGAGCAGCTTCGCCCAGCGCGAAGCATCGCGGAGAACCTGCGGCAACGCCGGCATGGCGACCTCGCCGAGACCGCGCTGGTAGTACTCGGCGGCGAAGCGTGTCAGCGCGCGCCATTCGTCGGCGAGTGGCGGCAGGGCTTCACAGATGTCGGCGACATCGCGCAGCTTGCCGGGCGGCACGTCACTGTGGTCGGTGACTTCGCAAATCAGGCCAACTGCGTCCCGGCGGCCGAACGGCACGCGCACGAGCATGCCGGGCTGCGGGGCCGCCGCGAGATCGTATCGATAATCGAAAAGCGTAAGCAGTGGATGATCCAGCGCGACGCGCACGAAAAGGCTCAATTGGCGTACCGCCGCCAAGCTGCACTGCCGCAATGGGTCCACCTGAACATCAAGCTTTGCGGCCGATAGTTAAAGTGAAACATCATAGTCAGCGCTAAGTTTCGGATGATTTTTGAGATTTCGGAGCCTTCCACAGGCCTGTGGATAACTTTGTTGAGAACTTTGGTTGACACCGCACAAGAGTGGCGATCTCACGAGCAATGTGCGATAACCCACATATCGGGCGATCATCAATTTTCTATTAATAATCATACACTTGCACACAGCTTGAGCAGACTTCGGATGGCCGGTCGGTTGTAAGCGAAGTTTCCGCGCCGCAACGTACAAAATGTGCATAAGTCAACACTTGACAAGATGAAGACGGCCAAATGACGGGCGTTTCGAAGCCTTCGTAGAGCGGCGCAGCGCAGCATCGACGGGCCCGCAATACTGCATCGCACAATTTTCTCATCCGAAATTAACTTACGTTCGTGCTCGAATCGCCCGGCTGTGCCGATGCACCTCATCGACCAGTTCGGCCACGCTTTCTGGTTGCGTGAACTGCGAGATGCCATGGCCCAGATTGAATATATGGCCCGGGAAATTGCCATAGCTGTCGAGCACGGCCCGCGCCTCGGTCCGGATCACTGCAGGCGTCGCAAACAGCACGGCGGGATCGATATTGCCCTGAAGCGCCACGCGATCCCCCACTTTCTCGCGGGCCTGCCCGAGGTTGACGGTCCAGTCGAGGCCAACCGCATCCACCCCAATCGATGCGATTTCTTCGAGCCACAACCCGCCGCCCTTGGTGAACGTGATGACCGGGACTTTCACGCCGTCATGCTCGCGCTTGAGCCCCGCCACCACCTTCGCTATGTAGTCGAGCGAGAAACGTTGGTAGGCGCCGTCAGCGAGCGCGCCGCCCCAGGTGTCGAAGATCATCACAGCTTGCGCACCGGCTTCGATCTGCGCGTTCAGGTAAGCGACCACGGCTTGCGCGTTCACGTCGAGCATCCGATGCATCAAGTCGGGCCGCGTGTAGGCCATCGCCTTGACCGTGTGGTGGTCCGCCGATCCTCCACCCTCCACCATGTAGCACGCAAGTGTCCACGGACTGCCGGAGAACCCGATGAGCGGCACTTTCTGGCGGCCCTGCGCGTCGGTGAGCTCACGGCGAATCTGCGATACCGCGTCGGTGACGTAGCGCAGCTTGGCGTCTATGTCCGGCACGCTCAGCTTCGCCACGTCTGCTTCCGTTCGCACCGTGCGCTCGAATCTCGGCCCCTCGCCCTGCACGAAATTCAGGCCGAGGCCCATCGCGTCGGGAATAGTGAGGATGTCGGAAAAAAGGATCGCAGCGTCCAGCGGGAAACGTTCGAGCGGTTGCAGCGTGACTTCCGTCGCATAGTCGGGATTCGTCGCCAGGCCCAGGAAACTTCCTGCGCGCGAACGCGTGGCGTTGTACTCGGGCAAATAGCGGCCTGCCTGACGCATCAACCAGATCGGCGTGTAGTCTGTCGGCTGGCGCTGCAGCGCGCGCAGGAAAGTATCGTTCAGGAGCATGGATGGCACGTGGCTGAGGGCGTTAGGCAAAAGAGCATTCTACCGGACCTGATGTGCGGTTCCGGGGTTATGGCCGCGCGTCGAACAGGCAACGACGCCCATGTTCAAGGGTGCGGGCAGCCGATATCATCGGCGGCGAAAATCCCCTCAAGGAGTGTCGATGAAAGTTTTCGCCGATCGCGTCGCTGATCTTTTGCGCGCTGCCACCGCTTGCGTTTTATTCACCGGTGTTTATGTAAGCGCAAGCGCGCAGACCGTCTCCGGCGGCAGCGTCACGGGCCAATCGACCGCTTCCGCTCCGTCGAGCGCCGCGCCCTCATCGAGACTCGATGAAATCATCGCGCGCGGCACCTTGCGCGTCTGTACGACGGGGGATTACAAGCCGTATTCGTTTCTTAGGCCCGACGGCCAATTCGAGGGAATCGACATCGACATGGTGCAGAACCTGGCGCAGTCGCTGAATGTGAAAGCGGAGTTCGTGAAGACGTCGTGGTCCAGTTTGATGAACGACTTCGTGGCGAAATGCGATGTTGCGGTGGGCGGTGTGTCCACGTCGCTCGATCGGCAAAAGCGTGCGTTCTTCACGCAGCCGTACATGGTGGACGGCAAGACGCCGATCGTGCGCTGCGCCGATGTCGACAAGTATCAGACCGTCGAGCAAATCGACCAGCCGGGCGTGCGGACGATCGTGAATCCCGGCGGCACGAACGAGAAATTCGCGAAGCAGTTCTTCACGCATTCTCAATTGATCGAGTACCCGGACAACGTCACGATCTTCAAGCAGATCCTCGACGGCCACGCCGACGTGATGGTCACCGATGCCTCCGAAACGCTCCTTCAACAGAAGCTCAATCCGGGCTTGTGCTCGGTTCACCCCGACAAGCCGTTCCAGTTCGGCGAGAAGGCCTATCTGTTGCCGCGCGGCGACGTGGTGTTCCAGCAATACGTCGACCAGTGGCTGCACCTGTCGCGCTCGACGGGCGAGTTTCAGGCCGTTGTCGATAAATGGCTGAAGTAACGCGCTACGAGCTCAACGCGGCGCCCGGAGCAATTCGCCGAAGCGCTGGCTAATGCCTTTCATCCACGCAGCCGCCGCTTTCGAGTGAGCTTGCACGCGGCCGAAACCGTGCGTCATGTCGTTCGCATCGATCACTTCGGCGAGTCCGCCGTTCGCCTCCAGAAACTTCGCGAACTCGAAGGCGTCGTCGTAGAGCGGATCGTAGGCGGCTGCCACGATTAGCGCGCGAGCGGGCCTCCGGTCGAACGGCTGTGCAAGCGGGAACGCGCGCACGTCCTCGGCGGCTGGAGGCCTTGCCGTGAGGAATTGCGCCCAATACCACTTCAGCTCTTCGACACTCAGGCCCGGCCCATCCGCGTTGGCCGTGTAGCTTCCGCCATCGAAGAGAAAGCGCACGACGGGATACAGCAACAATTGGGCAGTCACCAGACCGGCAACGCGATTGTTGGCGCCGCGCGCAGCGACCGCCGCCAGATGGGCGCCCGCGCTATCGCCGGCGACGCCTAGCCGATCGGTCGCGAAACCCAGTCGCGAACGATGCTCGGCGAGCCATATCAGGGCGTCGAGCGCGTCGTCGGCTGGTGCGGGGAAAGGCGCTTCGGGCGCCATCCGGTAATCCACGCTTACCACGGCGCAATGCGCGTCCACCGCGAGCTGCGCGACCAGCAGGTCGTGGGTATCGAGATCGCCCACGACCCAACCGCCGCCGTGCAAATACATAATCAGCGGCAGCGAGTCGCTGCGCTTCGCCCGCTCCGGCCGATACAGCCGCGCTCGAAGTTCACGGCCAGCGAGCGGCAAGACCATTTCCTCGACTCGAATGCCCGCCGGGCGCGGCATCGCGAATTCGCGCGCCACCTCCTTGAATTGCCGCCGAATCGCCAACGCGTCGGAATTGGCGGGAAGCGGCGGAAACGCGCTGGCCACTTTGTCGTAGTACGCGAGGATGTCTGCATCGATGGTCATGCCGCTGTCTCCAAAGCTCTTTCTAAACCCATTCATCGCGTGATCGCGCGGATGATTTTGGGATTGTTCTTAAAAATTTCGGATCACGCTTGACACCACCAGCGCTTTGTAATTACTGGAAAAAACAACCTGACAAATTGAAATTATCGGCCAAAATGGGTCGAAATAACTGCGAACCCTTGTGCGTCAAGGGTTACAACCTGAAACACTTTGTTACCGCGATGCCGGGAATAATCGCCCACAATCTCTTCAACGATTTCAACACGGATGTGAGCGAGTGAAGCGTTGTTAAACTGCAACGGTTCGGAACGACTCGACGCTCGGCAACTGCCGAATCCCATTTTTTGGGACATGTTTGTTGAGGTCGTTGGCTGAAGAATATTTTCAGCCTGTCCCACCCTTGGTCTCCTCGCGCTAACCCCGTAGCGTGTGGTTTTTAGCGGGCTCCAGGCCCGCTTTTTTTTCGTCCGAACAAACGTTTGCGTCGTATTGAAACAGTCCCCGTGATTATTCCGGCGACTGTTTTTTGCATTTTGCTGCGACTTTTCCCCATTACGCCGTTTTCGTTTCGGAGATCTTCAACTCCTCGATCATTCGTGCCCGCATGACGAACTTCTGGGCCTTGCCTGTTACGGTCATCGGCAGCTCATCGACAAAGCGGATATGTTTCGGAATCTTGTAATGTGCAATTTGCCCATTGCAGAATTCGCGGATCTCTTCCGGGGTGGCGTGCTCGCCGGGTCGGACAACGATCCAGGCGCAAACCTCCTCGCCATATTTGATGTCCGGGACGCCGAATACCTGCACCGATTGAATCTTGGGATGCCTGAACAGGAATTCCTCGATCTCGCGCGGGTAAATATTCTCCCCGCCGCGAATCAGCATGTCTTTCAGACGGCCGACGATGTTGCAATATCCTTGCGCGTCGAGTGTTCCCAGGTCGCCCGTGTGCATCCAGCCATCGACAATCACTTCGCGCGTCCGGGGTTCGTCGCCCCAGTAGCCTTTCATCACCGAATACCCGCGCGTGCATAGCTCGCCCGCTTCGCCGAGCGGCACGATTTCGCCGAGCGGATCGACGAGCTTCACCTCCAGATGCGGTTGAATCTGGCCGACGGTCGTGGTGCGTTTGTCGAGCGGATCGGTGGTCGAGCTCTGGAATGAGACGGGACTCGTTTCGGTCATCCCGTACGCGATCGTGATTTCGCGCAGGTTCATCTTCGCGACCACGCGCTTCATGGTTTCAATCGGACACGGCGATCCGGCCATGATCCCGGTGCGCAGCCGGCTCAGGTCGTATTTGCTGAAGTCGGGATGATCGAGTTCTGCGATGAACATCGTCGGGACACCATGGAGCGCCGTGCAATGTTCTTCATCGACAGCGGCAAGCGTGGCTGCGGGATCGAAGGCTTCGCCCGGGAAGACCATTGTCGCCCCAACCGAAACGGCCGCGAGCACGGCCAGCACCATGCCAAAACAGTGATAGAGCGGGACAGGTATGCAAAGCGAATCCTGCTCGGTGAGCAGCATGCAGCGAGCAATGTAACGGCCGTTGTTGACGACGTTATGGTGCGTGAGTGTTGCGCCTTTCGGATTGCCGGTCGTGCCACTCGTGAACTGGATGTTGATGGGGTCGTGGGCCGAAAGCGTCGATTCCTTTGCGCCGAGGTTTGCTGTGTCGAGTTGCGCGCGGCCTCGCGACATGACATCGGGGAAACGCAGCATGCCGGGCGTCGTGCCCTCGCCCATCCGGATCACCGCCCGTAAATCCGGCAGCTTCGCGGCATGGAGGGCCCCGGGCTCGGCGACGGCAAGTTCGGGCGCGAGCGCCTGGAGCATCTCAAGATACTTCGATGTCTTGAAATGTTCCGCGGCGACCAGCGCTTTGCAGCCGACCGTGTTCAGCGCGTATTCGAGTTCCGCCAGTCGATACGCCGGGTTGATGTTCACCAGAATCGCGCCGATGCGCGCCGTCGCGAATTGTGTCAGCACCCATTCGGCGCGATTAGGCGACCAGATGCCCACGCGATCGCCCGCTTCCACGCCGAGGCTTAATAGACCGGAGGCGAGGACGTCGACTTCATCGGCGAACTGTTGCCACGTCCAGCGAATGTTTTGCTCGCGAAAGATGACCGCTGGACGCGCGGGGAATTTCGCGGTGGTATCGAGTAGGAAGCGAGAAACGGTGGCGTCGCTCAGCGGAATGTCAGTCGAGCCGCGAACGTAGGAAACGCCGCCGATTGGTTCGATCTGTGCCCCGGCGTGCGTATCTTGGGTTGACATCGAAGGTCTCCTCCGTGGGAATCGCCTGGTTCAAAAGCTCAGCGCTTTCGATGCGATTCGGAACGGCAATTGTGCCTTCTGCGATATCTGGGCGGAATTCAGTCTTACCCGCAACAGGCAAGGCATCCGCGCATGTTCGATATGCAGATTTGCATCGGAGGAAGTGATGAACTCGTGTTCCGCGTGCCATAAAAAAAGCAGCCCGAAGGCTGCTTTTTTTGAACCCAAACCCGCAAAAAACTTAGTGCTGCCCGCGCAATTTCCGCAGCCGCTGAATCGCCGAGATCTGCGCCGTCGCATACGCCAGTTCCGCTTGCGCGGTCGCGTATTCCAGGTTCGAACCGGTGTTCTGCAGCGCTTCTTCCGCGCGCTTCTTCGCTTCCTGCGCCTTGGCTTCGTCGAGATCCTGACCACGGATCGCGGTATCGGCTAGAACCGTTACCACGCCTGGCTGAATCTCCAGGATCCCGCCGGCGACGAACACAAACTCTTCGTCGCCATTTTCCGCTTCGATACGCACTGCACCCGGACGAATCCGCGTGATGAGCGGCGTGTGGCCCGGCAAAATGCCGAGTTCACCCGCTTCGCCCGGCAGCGCGACAAACCTCGCCTTGCCCGAGAAGATCTGCTCTTCCGCGCTGACGACGTCTACTTGAATAGTTGCTGCCATATCGACTCCCAATCTTGGTTGAGCGTATCAAGAGGCGTCCGCTTCACGTGAAACAAACGCCCGCCCGACCCTTACTGGATCTTCTTGGCCTTTTCGAACGCTTCGTCGATCGTGCCAACCATGTAGAACGCCTGTTCCGGCAAGTGATCGCATTCGCCGTCCACGATCATCTTGAAGCCGCGAATGGTTTCCTTCAGCGGCACGTACTTGCCCGGCGAGCCCGTGAAGACTTCCGCGACGTGGAACGGCTGCGACAGGAAACGCTGGATCCGACGAGCACGCGCGACCGCGAGTTTGTCTTCCGGCGCGAGTTCGTCCATGCCCAGAATTGCGATAATGTCGCGCAATTCCTTGTAGCGCTGCAGCGTCTGCTGCACGCCGCGCGTGATGTTGTAGTGCTCTTCGCCAATCACGTTCGGGTCGATCTGACGCGAGGTCGAATCGAGCGGATCCACAGCCGGGTAAATGCCCAGTGAAGCGATATCACGCGACAACACAACCGTTGCGTCCAGGTGACCAAAGGTGGTCGCCGGCGACGGGTCGGTCAAGTCATCCGCGGGAACGTACACGGCTTGCACCGAAGTAATCGAGCCCGTCTTCGTCGACGTGATCCGTTCCTGCAACTTGCCCATTTCTTCAGCCAACGTAGGCTGATAGCCCACTGCCGACGGCATACGGCCGAGCAGTGCCGACACTTCCGTGCCTGCCAGCGTGAATCGGTAGATGTTGTCGACGAAGAACAGCACGTCCAGACCTTCGTCGCGGAAGTGCTCAGCCATCGTCAGGCCCGTCAGTGCCACGCGCAGACGGTTGCCCGGCGGCTCGTTCATCTGGCCGTACACCAGCGCGACCTTGTCCAGGACGTTCGAGTCCTTCATTTCATGATAGAAGTCGTTCCCTTCGCGGGTACGCTCACCAACACCGGCGAACACGGAGTAACCACCGTGCGCTTTCGCGATGTTGTTGATCAGTTCCATCATGTTCACGGTCTTGCCCACACCGGCGCCACCGAAGAGACCGACCTTACCGCCCTTGGCAAACGGGCAGATCAAGTCGATAACCTTGATGCCGGTTTCGAGCAATTCTGTAGACGGCGACAATTCCTCGAAGGCCGGGGCCTTCTGGTGAATGCCACGCGTGACGTCCGAGTTAATCGGACCGGCTTCGTCGATAGGACGACCCAGCACGTCCATGATCCGGCCGAGCGTCGGCTTGCCGACCGGCACGCTGATCGGCTTGCCCGTGTTCTGCACGACCGTGCCGCGGCGCAAGCCATCGGACGCACCCAGGCAAATCGTACGAACCACGCCGTCGCCCAGCTGTTGCTGGACTTCCAGCGTCAGTTCGGAGCCTTCCAGAACGAGCGCGTCGTAAATCCTCGGCATGTCGGAACGCGGGAATTCCACGTCGATCACGGCGCCGATGCACTGTACGATCTTGCCTTCTACCAAAGCAGTTGTACTCATCGCATTTCCTTTAACTAAATTCTCTACTCGCGCGACAGGCGCAGTTCGTTTGTTTCGACTCGGCCGATTAACCGACTGCGGCAGCGCCGCCCACGATTTCCGACAATTCCTTCGTAATCGCTGCTTGCCGGCTCTTGTTGTACACGAGCTGCAATTCGCCGATCACCGTCTTCGCGTTATCCGACGCAGCCTTCATCGCGACCATCCGTGCCGATTGCTCCGACGCCATGTTCTCCGCGACCGCCTGAAAGACGAGCGCTTCCACATAACGCACCAGCAGTTCGTCGACGACGGTCTGCGCATCCGGTTCGTAGATGTAATCCCACGATGACTTCGGCGTCACGCTTTCGCTATTGGCATCGAGACCGTCCTTGCGAGCGAAATCTTCCGCCGACAAGGGCAGCAATTGCTCGATCACGGCTTCCTGCTTCATCGTGTTGACGAAGCGTGTGAACGCCAGATACACCGCGCTGATCTTGCCTTCCGAATACAGGTCGAGCTGAACCTTGATCGCGCCGATCAGCTTTTCCAGATGCGGGGTATCGCCGAGGTGCGTGACTTGCGACACGGTCTTGGCCTTCAGCCGGTTCAGGAAGCCCAAACCCTTGGTGCCAATAGCCGACGCTTCGACCGTCTTGCCCTGCTGCTCAAGCTCCTTGAACTTCAGGAGCGTGGCACGCAGGATGTTCGTGTTCATGCCGCCGCACAGACCTTTGTCGGTCGTGACGAGGATGATGCCCGCCGCTTTCGCGCCTTTGTTCTCCATCATGAACGGATGGCGATACTCGGGAGTGGCAGCGCTCATGTGAGCAGCCACGTCGCGGATCTTGTCGGCATACGGGCGTGCCGAGCGCATGCGCTCCTGCGCGCGACGCATTTTCGACGCAGCGACCATTTCCATCGCTTTCGTGATCTTGCGCGTGTTTTGCACGCTCTTGATCTTGCCGCGGATTTCCTTCATTCCAGCCATTGCTTACTCCATGATCGAAGTGGCGCGGGATGCTTCTTCAACTGCTGGAAGCGGCCCGCGCCGCTTCAAAGTTCGACCAATACGAGATCAGTAAGCGCCCGACTTCTTGAAGTCCTTCAGCGCGGTATGCAATGCGCCGTCGTCGTCCTTCGACAAGTCTTTGTTCTGTTCGATGCGATTGATCATGTCGGCGTGCTTCGTCTTCAGGAAATCGCGAAGGCCCTTTTCGAACGGCAGCACTTGTGCGACTTCGAGATCGTCGAGGTAACCGTTGTTCGCCGCGAACAGCGCGATCGCCAATTCCCACACTTGCAGCGGTTGATACTGCGGCTGCTTCAGCAATTCCGTCACGCGGCGACCACGTTCGAGCTGCTTGCGCGTGGCTTCATCGAGGTCCGAAGCGAACTGCGAGAACGCCGCCAACTCACGATACTGCGCCAGGTCGGTACGGATACCGCCCGACAGCTTCTTGATGACTTTGGTCTGCGCCGCACCGCCGACTCGCGACACGGACACGCCTGCATTGATAGCAGGACGGATACCGGCGTTGAACAGGTCGGTTTCCAGGAAGATCTGGCCGTCGGTAATCGAGATCACGTTCGTCGGAACGAAGGCGGTCACGTCGCCCGCTTGCGTTTCGATGACCGGCAGCGCCGTCAACGAACCGCTCTTGCCCTTTACTTCGCCCTTCGTGAACTTCTCGACGTACTCTTCCGACACGCGAGCCGCACGTTCCAGCAGGCGCGAGTGGAGATAGAACACGTCGCCCGGATACGCTTCACGACCCGGCGGACGGCGCAGCAGCAGCGAAATCTGACGATACGCCCACGCTTGCTTGGTCAAATCGTCGTACACGATCAGCGCGTCTTGACCGCGGTCGCGGAAGTATTCGCCCATCGTGCAGCCGGCGTACGGTGCCAGGTACTGCATGGCGGCCGAGTCCGAAGCCGAAGCCGCGACCACGATGGTGTATTCCATCGCGCCGCTTTCTTCCAGCTTACGCACCACGTTCATGATCGACGAAGCCTTCTGGCCGATCGCGACATAGATACAGAAGAGGTTCTTGCCCTTCTGGTTGATGATCGTGTCGATAGCCACGGCCGTCTTGCCGCACTGGCGATCGCCAATGATCAGTTCGCGCTGGCCACGGCCGATAGGAACCATCGCGTCGATCGATTTCAGACCCGTTTGAACCGGCTCCGACACCGACTTACGCCAGATAACGCCCGGCGCAATTTTTTCGACAGCGTCGGCCATCTTCGCGTTGACCGGACCTTTACCGTCGATAGGCACGCCCAGTGCGTCGACCACGCGGCCGAGCAGTTCCGGGCCCACCGGCACTTCGAGAATGCGGCCCGTCGTCTTGACGATGTCGCCTTCCGAGATGTGTTCGTATTCGCCCAGAATCACGGCGCCGACCGAGTCGCGCTCTAGGTTCAGCGCGAGGCCGAACGTGTTGTTCGGGAATTCGAGCATTTCGCCCTGCATCACGTTCGACAAACCGTGGATACGCACGATACCGTCGGTCACGGAAATCACAGTGCCTTGATTGCGAACGTCCGCGCTCGCTTCGAGGCCCTGGATCCGGCTCTTGATCAGCTCACTGATCTCAGAGGGATTGAGTTGCATGAGTCACTCCTGATAGTCAAATCGGTCAATTCTGTTGCGTGCGCCGGCGCAGGAAACGCGTCAGGCGGACAAAGCCGTCTGCATGCTGACGAGGCGCGCGCGGACCGAGGTATCGAGTACTTCGTCGCCTACCGTTACGCGCACGCCGCCAATCAGCGACGAATCGACTTCAACGGCAGGTTTCAGCTTGCAGTGGAACTTGCGTTCCAGGTTCGCGACGAGATCGGCCAACTGTGCGCCTTCCAGCGGAAACGCGCTAACGATAAACGCGTCGGCCGCACCTTCCCGGGCATTCTTCAGTTCGTCGAACTGGACGGCGATTTCCGGCATCAGGGTCAGCCGGCGGTTATCCACCAGCATCGCCACGAAGTTCTTTGCCTCGGGCTTTTGCGCCAAAGGCGATTTCACCGCCGACAACAGCACGTCGCTGACTTGATCGCGGCTCACTTTCGGGCTCGTCGCGATGGACAGCAATTCCGGCAAGCGAGCAACCTGAGCCAGCTCCTCGACGAAGTCAGACCAGGCGGCGAGCTCACCCGCTTCGGCCACGCGGAATAGAGCTTCGGCGTAGGGACGGGCGATGGTTGCAAGTTCGGCCATGATCAGAGCTCGGTTTTGAGTTGATTCAGCAGGTCGGCGTGAACCGACTGATCGACTTCGCGCTTCAGGATCTGCTCGGCGCCCTTCACGGCCAATGCCGCGACTTCGCCGCGCAAGGCTTCGCGCGCTTTAACGACTTGCTGGTCTGCGTCAGCCTTGGCTTGCGCCACGATACGTGCGGCTTCAGCCTGGGCGTTAGCCTTGATTTCGTCGGCGACAGTGACTGCGCGTTTTTCAGCATCGGCAATACGCTGCTGGCCGTCGGTACGGGCTTGCGCGAGTTCCTGGTCGACGCGCTTGTGGGCGGCTTCGAGTTCGGCCTTGCCCTTTTCGGCAGCCGACAGCCCGTCGGCGATCTTCTTCGAGCGCTCATCGAGGGCGTTGATCAACGGCGGCCACACGAACTTCATCGTGAACCACGCGAGGATCAGAAACACGACCATTTGCGCAAACAGGGTTGCGTTGAGATTCACGGTGTTTCCTTAAACGTTGCTAATCCGGAGAGTTAAACGGCAAGGCGCTTGATCGAAGGGTTCATCGATTAAGCGCCGTTGCCCGTTCCGTCCTGCGCCATCACACTTAGGTTAGACGCACACTTCCGAGGAATCTCAGCCTGCGAGCTTCGACAGCAGCGGGTTTGCGAACGCAAACAGCATTGCCACACCAACGCCAATCAGGAACGCCGCATCGATCAGACCAGCCAAGAGGAACATCTTGGTTTGCAGCGGGTTCATCAGTTCCGGCTGGCGGGCGCACGCTTCAATGTACTTGCCACCCATCAGGCCGATACCGATACAGGCGCCGATTGCACCCAGGCCGATGATAATGCCGATACCGATGGCGGTCAGACCCTGGATGTTGGCGATGAAAGCGTTCATGACTACTCCTATGTGAAAAAGACTTTGGAACTGGTTTTATAGAGACAAAGATTTGAAGCTGTTTTCTGTTTTCCGCGCAGTGTTAGTGCGTGTCATGCGCCTGGCCGAGGTACACCAGCGTGAGCATCATGAAAATAAACGCTTGCAGCAGAACGATCAGGATGTGGAAGATCGCCCAGACCGTGCCTGCAACAACATGACCGAGAAAGCCGAGCACGGAAGCGTCCGCGCCGAAGTGCCACATGCTGCCCAGAAGTGCGATCAGCAAGAACAACAGTTCACCCGCGTACATGTTGCCGAACAGCCGCATGCCGAGGGAAACCGTCTTGGCGACGAACTCGATGATGTTGAGTGCAAGGTTCGGGATCCACAACAACGGATGCGCGCCGAACGGAGCCGACAGCAGTTCGTGAACGAAGCCGCCAGCGCCCTTGATCTTGAAGTTGTAGTAAATCATCAGTACGAACACGCCGATCGCGATGCCGAGCGTACCGTTGAGGTCGGCGGTCGGCACGACGCGCA